>JAICUZ010000198.1 GCA_025935595.1 Burkholderiales bacterium | reverse complement strand
GGACGTTGTGCGGCTTGATGTCACGATGGACGATGCCGTGGCGGTGCGCGAAGCGAATGGCCGCGAGGATCTGGCGCGCGTAGTCGATCGCGATCGGCACCGGCGTCGGGCCGTTGCGCACGAGCAGCTCCTTGAGCGTGCGCCCGTCGAGGTACTCCATCGCGATGTAGTAGGTGCCCTCCGCGCGCCCGCGGTCGAAGATCGAGACGATGTTGGGGTGGTTGAGCCCGGCGGCGCTCTGCGCCTCCCGGCGGAAGCGCTCGATAAACTGGGCGTCGCTCGCGTGCCGCTCGTCCAGGATCTTGATCGCGACGCGGCGCCCCAGCTCCTGGTCCTCGGCGAGGTAGACGTCGGCCATCCCGCCCGAGCCGAGCTTGCGCTCGATCACGTAGCGGGTGTCGAACGTCCGGCCGATCAGGGTGTCGCTGCCCATGCTCATAGCGATCCGGCTACTTCACTTCGACGTGGCGGGGAGGATGGCCTGCACGAGCTGTTTGGCGATCGGGGCGGCCACGGCGCCGCCGAAACCGCCCACGGAATGCTCGACCACGACGGCTCCGGCCACCCTGGGGTGGTCGGCCGGGGCGAAGAAGATGAACCAGGCATCGTAGACGCCGTTCTCGTTCGTCTCTGCCGTCCCGGTCTTGCCGGCCCACGTGATGCCGGGGATCTGCACGCCGGTGGCGGTACCTCCGGTGATGACCGCCTGCATCATCTTGTTCAGGGTCGCGGCCGTCGAGGGCTTCATCGCGTGCTTCCACACCTTCGGCTTCGTCTTCGCCACGGTCTTCGATCCGCCCGGCGCCGTCACCTTCTTGACGAGGTGCGGCTCCATGATTGTGCCCCCGTTCGCCACTCCGGCCGCAACGAGCGCCATCTGCAGCGGCGTGACCAGCAGCTTGTCCTGGCCGAACGCGAGGCGGCCGGGATCCATCTGGCCGGCGTCGTCGAACAGCCGCAGCCCGCCGTTCTCGAAGCGGTACTCGCCGCTCGGCTCGACGCTCGAAGACGGCAGCTCGATCGGCGGCTCGGAGTAGAAGCCGAAGTCCTTCGCCTCGTCGATGACCGCGCGCGCGCCAAGCCTCATGCCGATGTTGCAGAACACGGCGTTGATCGAGTGCTCGTACGCCTGCAGGAAGTCGACGTGACCGAACGTCTCGGGCGCCTCGGGATTGCCGGCGTTCGACACGCGCTTGCCGTACTCGACGCAGTACCCCGGGTCGTAGAACGGCGAGTCCTCCTTGAACTTCCCGGAATCGAGAGCGGCGGCCGCCGTGACCGTCTTGAACGTCGACCCCGGCGGGTAGAGGCCCTGCGTCGCGCGGTTCAGGAGCGCCGACGTCGAGCCGGGGCACGCGCTCGGCGAGCGCAGGATGCTCGCGTAGCCCTTGTCGGAGTTGATCTTGTTCGGGTCGTAGCTCGGTGACGACGCCATTACGTACACGGCGCCCGTCTTCGGGTTCAGCATGACCGCGGCGCCGCACTTCCCTTGAAGCGCGGTCTCGGCGATCTTCTGGACCCCGGGGCGAAGGTTGAGGATCAAGTTGTTCCCCGTCACCGTCGTGCCCTTGAGGTTGTCGGTCAGCTTGTCGAAGATCGTGCCGAGGTTCGCGTTCGACGCCGTCAGGTACGCGTTCTGGTCTCGCTCGATGCCCGCGCGCGAGCGTCCCTGCGTCGAGTAGCCGACCGTCTGCGATGCGAAGCCGTGTGTCGGGTAGCGGCGGAAATACAGGGTTTGATTGCCATGCTTCACCGCGCGGTTCGCGGCGAGCACCGTCTTCCCGTCTGACGCGTAGATGAGGCCGCGCCTGATCTGGAACTGCGCGACGCGCTGGATCTCGTTGTCCTGCTTCGCGGCCAGGCTGCCCGGCGCCCAGGTCTGCCAGTACGTCGTCGCGACGATGAGCGCGCTGAGCAGGATCAGGGCGACGAGTGCCAGGCGGGAGATCTGGCGGTTCATTGGCTGTTCGCCCGGTGCGAGACGAGGAGCAGGCCGGCCAGCAGCACGAAGTTCGCCACCACCGAGGAGCCGCCGTACGACACGAACGGGAGCGTGATCCCCGTCAGCGGGATCACGCGCAACACGCCGCCCACGATGATGAACGTCTGGAGCGCGAAGCCGAACGTGAGGCCTGCCGCGAGCAGCTTCGAGAAGCCGTCGTCAGCCTGCAGGGCGACTTTCATCCCGCGCGCGACGAAGAGCATGAAGACGAGCAGGAGCGCAGCCGCACCGATCAAGCCGATCTCCTGCGCGAGCGCCGAGTAGATGAAGTCGGTGTTGATGTAGGGGATCAGCGGTTTGCCGCTCGTCGTGTTGAACGTCCCCTTGCCGAGGCCCGTGCCGCCGTAGTGCCCGTTCGCGATCGAATAGAGCGACTTGACGAGCTGGTAGCTCTGGCAGTCCTGCCGAAGCGTCTTGGTGCCCGTCAGCGGGCAGTAGACGGTGTGCGTCGTCCACGGGTGCAGCCAGATCGTGACGCGCTCCTTGACGTGCGGCACCTTCTGGTAGGCGCCGATGCCGCCTGCGACGAAGAGCGCGATGCCGACGACGACGAACGAGAGCCGCGCCGTCGCGACGTAGAGCATCGAGAGGAAGATGCCGTAGTACAGGAGCGCCGATCCGAGATCGTTCGACGAGACGAGCGTGAGCATGCAGCCGCCCCAGATCAGGAGGAGCGGCCCGACGTCCTTGAGCCGTGCCTGCGCGAGCGTCTCGCGCTTCTCGCGCAGATAGGCCGCGAGGAAGACGATCAGGAAGATCTTCGCGAACTCGCCCGGCTGGAACTGGACGGGACCGACGCGCACCCAGAGCCGTGCGCCGTTCACCGTCGTCCCGAGCCCCGGCACGCGCGGCAGGAACAGCAGCCCGATCGCTGCGATCCCGAACAGGTACTTGTAGTTCTCGAGCAGGCGATAGTCGCGCCGTAGCCCGATGAGCGCCAGCGCGAAGAGGCCGACGCCGACGACGATCCAGAGCCCTTGCTTGAACGCGTCGTCGGGACCGAGCCGGTAGATCTCCGTGACCCCGATCGCGGTGAGCACACCGGTCATCGGCAGCAGGTACGGGTCTGCGGCCGGCACCGCGAAGCGTGCAACGAAGTGGGCGGCGACGTACAGCGCGAGGAAGAAGAGGGCGTAGCCGAGCGAGCCCCAGCTGACGAACGACTGCCGCGCGATGTAGACGGACGCGAAGCCGGTGCCGGTGAGGATCCCGACCGGAAGGAGGTAGAGCAGCTCGCGGTTGCGGGGGCGGAGCGCGATCAGCGGGCGAGCCCCCACCAGACGAGCACGACGATGAGCGCGACCAGCGCCACGATCACGAGGAGCGCGAGCAAGCGCCTGCCAATGCCCGCTTCACGGGTGCCTGCCTGTGGGACTTCGGGTTCCTGCTCGGCGAGCGCTGCCTCGACCTCGGAGGCGGGCACGACCATCGTGTCGACCGCCGACGGCATCGTCGTGATCGCCGGGACGCCGTCCTCCGGGTGGAGCGTGTCCTCCTCGTCGGGCGAGGTCGCATATTCGCGCGTCCTCTCGTCCGGCTCCGGCGGCAACGGCGCGTCGTCGGCGACGATCTCGAACAGGACGGCAGTGATGTTGTCGTCGCCGCCGCCGCGGTTCGCCGCGCGAACGAGCGCCTTCGCCGTCCCGTCGAGGTCGCTGCGGTTTGCGAGCAGCACCTGTTCGATCGCCTCGCCCGCGACCATGTCGGAGAGGCCGTCGGAGCAGAGGAGGTAGATGTCACCCGGCTCCGGGTGGATCGTGAACGCGTCGACGTCGACGTCGGGATCGGTCCCGAGTGCGCGCGTGATCACGGAGCGTTGCGGATGCACTTCCGCGTCGCTCGCCGACAGCTCACCGCGCCGCACCAGCTCGGCGACGAGCGAATGGTCGTCGGTCAGCTGTTCGAGTGTGTCACCGCGCAGAACGTACGCCCGCGAGTCGCCGACGTGCCCGAAGGTGATGTCGCCGCTCGGCTCGACAAGTGCGACCGTCATCGTCGTTCCCATCCCGCTCGTCGCCGGGTCGTTCGACGCGCGCTCGTGGACGCGCCGGTTCGCCTCTTGCACGAGCTCTTTGACCCTGTCCTCGCCGCCGCTCTGCGTCCCCGACTCGTCGAGCGCGCCTGCCGCGAGGGCCGAGGCGATCTCGCCGGCGCGCGCCCCGCCCATCCCGTCCGCGATCGCGAACAGCGGCGGCCGCACGACGAACGCGTCCTCGTTCTGCCGGCGCTTGCGTCCCGGGTCGGTTGCGAAGGCGTGCCGCCCGAGCTTCATTACGTCTCGAACCTCAGGTCCGTCTCGCCGATGCGTACGACGTCGCCGGGCGCAAGCCGGCGCTCGCGCGTCAGGCGGATGCCGTTGACGAACGTCCCGTTCGTCGAGCCGATGTCCTCGAGCCAGATGCCGTCGCGGCGCGGCTCGACGCGCGCGTGACGCGTCGACGCGTACTCGTCCTCGGCCAGCGGGATGTCGTTGGTGCGCCCGCGCCCGAACGTGACCGACTGTGTGTCGAGGACGATCTCGTCGCCTTCGCCGAGCGCCGGGCTCGCGAGCACGACGAGCCGACCGAGCTCTCGCGACTGGCGCACGGGGATCAACCCGGCTGCGGCCGCCTGCTGCGGCCCGAGGATCATCGACTCCTGCGGCAGCCGCAGGTCGCGCGCCGCGGAGCGGACGATGCGCCAGATGAACAGATAGAGAAGGACGAGAAAGGCGATCTTCAGGGCGAGCAGCGTCGTCTCGACCTGCGTCGACGCGAGCACTAGCGAAACTCCCGCGTGAACGACAGCTCCGTCGAGCCGATGTCCTCGATCCAGATCCCGTCGCGCCGCGGCTCGATGCGGGCGTGGCGCGTCGACGCGTACTCGTCGCCCTGCAGCGGCACGTCGTTCGTGACGCCCCGGCCGAGCGTGATCGGGCTCGAGTCGAGCGTGATCTCGTCGCCCGGGCCGAGCGCGGGGCTCGCGAGCACGACGAGCCGGCCGAGCTCTCGCGACTGGCGCACGGGGATCAACCCGGCCGCGGGCGCCGGCGGCGGGCCCCGGATCAAGACCTCCAGCGGCCGCCCCGCGGCGCGCGGCCCGGAGGGGGCGGGGCGCCCGGTGTCCAGGT
>JAICUZ010000210.1 GCA_025935595.1 Burkholderiales bacterium | reverse complement strand
GGCAAGTGCGAGCGCGAACGGTCGGCCTTGGCGCAACAGGGCACGCAACTCGGTCTCGAGCGTCCTGCGGTTGATGAGGCCGGTGAGCCCGTCCGTCTGCGCCTGGAGTTGCGTCTTCTCGAATGCGCGGACGGTGCCGATCCGGGCGCCTGCCTGCGTCGCGAGCGTCGTCAGCTGCGCCACCTGCTCCTTGCTCGGGGACACGCCGTCGGGGCCCGTGGCATGCAGGACTCCGAGCGACCTACCCATGAAGCTGATCGGGACGCAGACGGCCGAGCACGGGCCTTGCTCTCGATCACGCAGCTTCGGGCAGGCGTTCAACGCCTCGCTCGTCTCGAAGACGACGGCATGGCCGCGCCGTACGGCGACGCAGGAGTACGGCGACTCGACCGGGCACGACGGCGCGCCGGCGATCGGGTGAACGGCGGTTTGATCGAGGTGGGCGCGACTCGAATCGGAAAGCAGGAGCTCCATCGGGGTCCGCTCGCCGATCTCGACCATCGCGCGGCGAACGACGTCGTACGCGGCCGCCTCCTCGTCCGCCATCTCGAGCGCCTCGACGAGCTGTGAGCCGAAGTTGTCGCGCTGCGCCTGCCGGGTCAGCTCCTGCTCGAGGCGAACGCGTTCGGTGATGTCGCGCGAATTCAGCACGATGCCGCGGACGTGCCGGTCGGAGCGCAGATCGGTCAGGTGTGCTTCCAGGTGGCGCCATTCGCCCGCGGAGTTCCGCATCCGGAACACGAGCTCCTTGACGTTGCCGGACTCCTGCGCAGCCTCGAAGCGCTCGAGGTCGTCTTCGTGGATCACCCGAAGGATGCCTTTGCCGGTGAGCTGCGACTGCGGCTGACCGGTCAGCCGCTCGACCGCGGTGCTCGCGTACCGGCAGCTGCCGCCCGCGAGCACGAGGACGAGGTCGGTCGACGAGGTGACGAGGCTCCGGAAGTGCGCGGTCTGTCGTCGCGTCGTCGCGACGAGCGCCCACGCGAGGAGGATCGAGACCAGGACACCGACCGCGCCGAGCGCGACCTGCAGCGTGATCGTGTCGGTCACGTTGCGGTCGGTCTTCGCGGCGATCTCGCGCGCCGCGCTCAGGGAGACGTTCGAGGTGAGCGCCGAGAGGACGCGGAGCCGCAGGAGTGCGTCGCCGGTGGTGATGTGCTCGCCTGCGGTCTCCGGAAGCGCTGCGGAGCCGCGGCGAGCGAGGAACGCGTTGCCGTTTGCGATGAGGTCGTGGATGAGCTTCTGCTGCTCGACGATCTCGGCGCGGATCCGCGGATCCGTCTCGCGCTGCAGCACGACGTCGTCGTCGTCACCCTCGACCGCCGGGGCGGTGCCGCCGTCGAGCAGTGCGTTCACGCTCTGTGTGAGCAAGACCCCGGTGCGCTGCGGGCTCGCCTGCTCTCCCTCCCGGAGCAGCAGTAGTTGCGTCACGTACCGCTCGGCGAGCGTGCGTTGGCGACCGGCGATCTCGACCACTGCGGCGCGGTTCTGCGACTTGCCCGTCGACCAGATCGAGACCGCCGCGCTCGCAACGAGGATCAACGCGAACGTGACGACGATCGCCACGATCGTGCTGCGCGCCCGTGGTGCGAACGGGCGAAACTCGCGGGCTGCGCGGGTCATCGGACAAGGAGCGGCGCATGCATGCCGCCCATGTAGTGGCCGAACATGTTGCAGACGAGCGCGTAGCGGCCAGGTTTCAGCGATAGGCGGAGCACGTTCGTCTCGCCTGCCGGAGCCGGCTCGATCGCGCCCACGATGCTCTTCTCGAGCGCCTCCTCGTCGAGCGTGATCCCGTCGGGTCGCATCGGTAGGCCGTGGTCAGCGCGCACGACGATGAACTCGTGCTCGTCAGGACCGCGGTTCGTGACGCGGAAGACCACCGTGCCCGCAGTGAGCCGGCCGTGGACGACGGTGATGTGGAAGTCGCGCTCGACGACGCGAACCGTGGACGGGCTCGCGTCGGCGGCCCTCGAAGCGAGGGCGGCGACGACGAACGCGAGGCCGACGAGGACCGCGCAGACGGCCAGAGGGGGTCTCCGCACGTCGCACATATCGGCGATCGACGGGGGGAGCTTGAGTCGTCCAGCACAAGGTTTCGAGCTCCTTTCGGCCGCTCGGGTGCTCGCCGAAGGCGGGCGTAGACTGACCCTCCGCGATGGCCCAGGCCGATTTCGTCCACCTCCACGTCCACTCCGAGTACTCGATTCTCGACGGGGCGTGCCGCATCTCCGACCTGGTCGCGCGCGCGGCGGAGCTCGAGATGCCGTCCGTCAGCCTCACCGACCACGGCTCGATGGCCGGCGCCGTCCAGCTCTGGAAGGCGACGCGCGACACGGGCGTCAAGCCGGTCATCGGCTGCGAGGTCTACGTCGCCGACGATCGCAAGGCGAGCACCAAGGGCAACGCGCACCTCACGCTGCTCGCCGCCGACAACACGGGCTACGCGAACCTGATCCAGCTCTCGAGCCTCGGGTACCTCGAGGGCTACTACTACAAGCCGCGCGTCGACTGGGAGCTCCTCGAGCGGCACTCGAACGGGCTGATCGCGCTGTCCGGTTGCCTCTCCGGCCGGGTCTGCAAGGCGCTCGACGAGAACCGGCCGAACGACGCCGAAGCCGAGCTGGACCGGCTCGCGCAGACGTTCGGCAAGGAGAACGTGTACGTCGAGCTCCAGAACGCCCACCTGGACGTGCAGGCGCGCATCCTGCCGCAGCTCGCGTCGCTCGCCGGCAAGGTCGGCTTGCCGACCGTCGCGACCGGTGACGTGCACTACCTCCGCGACACCGACGCGCGCGCCCACGAGGCGCTGCTCTGCATCCAGTCGGGCGACTCGCTGAAGAACCCGGACCACTGGCGCTTCGAGACCGACCACTTCTATTTCAAGACGCCGGAGGAGATGGCCCTCGACTTCCCCGGTCACGAAGATGCACTGCGGCGCACGCTCGAAGTCGCCGAGCGCTGCAACGTCGAGATCGAGCTCGGCCGGATCCTGCTGCCGCGCTTCGACGTGCCCGAGGGCCGCGACTCGTTCGACTACCTCGTCGAGCTGTGCGAAAAGGGCCTGCACAAGCGCTACGGCCGGGTCACCACCGAGCTGACGGAGCGCCTCCAGTACGAGCTGAAGACGATCAAGGAGATGGGGTTCACGGACTACTTCCTGATCGTCTGGGACTTCATCCACTTCGCGAAGACCCACGGCGTGTCGGTCGGCCCGGGCCGCGGCTCGTCGGCCGGCTCGCTCGTCGCGTACTCGCTGCAGATCACCGACATCGACCCGATCCGCTACGACCTGATGTTCGAGCGGTTCCTGAATCCGGGACGCAAGTCGATGCCCGACATCGACATCGACTTCGCCGTCGAGGGTCGCGAGCGCGTCATCAACTACGTGCGCGAGAAGTACGGCTCGGATCGCGTCGCGCAGATCATCACGTTCTCGACGATGGCCGCGCGGGCTGCGGTGCGCGACGCGGGCCGAGTTCTGGAGGTGCCGTACGGCGTCGTCGACAAGATCGCGAAGCTGATCCCCGAAGGGCCGGGACAGACGCTCGCCGACGCGGGCGAGCTGCGGAAGGTCGTCGCGACCGATCCGGTCGCGAAGGAGATCCTCGAGCTCGCCGAGCCGCTGGAAGGCCTGACGCGCGCCGATTCGATCCATGCGGCAGGCGTCGTGATCGGCGCCGAGCCGCTCATCAACGTCGTGCCGCTGCAGCAGAAGGGCGCCGATCAGGAAGTCGTGACGCAGTTCTCGATGAAGGACATCGAGGCGCTCGGTCTCCTGAAGATGGACTTCCTCGGGCTGCGCAACCTCGACGTGATCGACAAGGCGTGCGCGCTGATCGGCAACCTCGACATCGCGACGATCCCGATGGACGACAAGAAGACGTACGCGATGCTCGCGAAGGGCGACGCGGTCGGCGTCTTCCAGTTCGAGTCGTCGGGCATGCGCGAGGCGCTGCGCCAGGTGAAGCCGACGGTGTTCGAGGACCTGATCGCGCTCGTCGCCCTGTACCGGCCGGGCCCGATGGGCTACATCCCGAACTACGGCAAGCGCAAGGCGGGGCAGGAGCAGGTCACCTACGTCGACAAGCGCCTCGAGCCGATCCTCAGGGACACGTACGGGATCTGCGTGTACCAGGAGCAGTACATGCGCATCGCGCGCGAGATGGCCGGCTTCTCGATCACCGAGGCGGACGACCTGCGCAAGGCGATCGGCAAGAAGATCCGCGCGTTGATGGACTCGCTCAAGGACAAGTTCCTCGAGGGAGCTGCCGAGCACAACGTCACGCCGCAGGCCGCAAAGCAGCTCTGGGAGGACGTCGAGAAGGCGGCCGACTACTCGTTCCCCAAGGCGCACGCCGCGTGTTACGCGCTGATCGCCTACCAGACCGCGTGGCTCCGCCAGAACCATCCGTGCGAGTACATGGCGGCGCTCATCAGCTCCGTTATGTCGACGAAGGACCGCGTGCCGTTCTACGTCAACGCGTGCAACGAGCTCGGGATCGAGGTGCTCCCGCCGGACGTGAACGAGTCGATGACCGACTTCGCGGTCGTCGAAGGCAAGATCCGCTTCGGCCTGAACGCCGTGAAGGGCGTGGGTGAGGGTGCATGTCGCTCGATCATCGCCGCGCGCGAGGCCGACGGGCCGTTCGAGTCGATCTGGGACTTCGCCGAGCGCGTCGACCCGTCGGTGTCGAACAAGCGCGTGCTCGAGGCGCTCGTGAAGTGCGGTGCGCTCCCGGGATCACGGAAGGCGGCGTTGGACGTGCTCGAGGACGCGGTGCGG
>JAICUZ010000359.1 GCA_025935595.1 Burkholderiales bacterium | reverse complement strand
GGACGTGAGCTCGACGCTGCTCGAGTACCTGCCGCACACCGGCACGATCGGCGGGATGGCGACGTTCTACTTCACGTTCGTCTACTCACAGCCGTACGCGACACTGATCCCGAGCGGCGGTATCGAGGACGACCCGTACTTCCCGGAGTCGCAGCCGGGATGCAACCAGGCGCTGTTCGCCTTCAGGGCTGCTATCTCTGCGTTCGTCGAGGAGTACGTCATCGCTTGGAACGACGCACTCGACGACATCCGCGGGACACCGGGAGCGCCACCGCCGAAGTACGCCGAGAATCAGGCCGAGCAGTGGCCGAGCAGCATCGAGATCTAACCGCCTCAGCCGACCGCGACGGTTGAGGCCGGCGGCCGCTCGACCGGCTTGATCTCCCCCGCCTTGATCGCCTCCGCGTAGTGGCAGGCGACGACGTGGCCGTTCAACTCGCGCAGCCTCGGCTCCTCGTCCGCGCAGCGCGTCGGCTGCACGAACGGGCAGCGCGTGTGGAACCGGCATGCGTTCGGCGGGTTCACCGGGCTCGGCAGGTCGCCGCCGACGCGGATCGCGCGGCGCGTGCGCTCGACCTTCGGGTCGGGGACCGGGATCGCCGAGAGCAGCGTGACGGTGTACGGATGCAGCGGGTTCTCGTACAGGTCGTCCGCCGGCGCGATCTCGACGATCTTGCCGAGGTACATGACGATGATCCGCGTCGAGATGTGCCGGACGACCGCGAGGTCGTGCGCGATGAACAGATACGTCAGGTTGAAGTCACGCTGCAGGTCCTCGAGCAGGTTCACGATCTGCGCCTGGATCGAGACGTCGAGCGCCGACACCGGCTCGTCACAGACGACGAAGTCGGGGTTCAGCGAGAGCGCACGGGCGAGCCCGATGCGCTGACGCTGGCCGCCCGAGAACTCGTGTGGATAGCGGTTCGCCGCGTCGGCCGGCAGGCCGACGACGTTGAGGAGCTGAGCAACCTGACGGCCGACCTCGCGGCGCGTCGCGATGCCGTGCGTGCGGAGCGGCTCGCCGACGATGCGGCCGACGGAGTGGCGCGGGTTGAGCGACGCGTACGGATCCTGGAAGACCATCTGCATCTTGCGCCGGATCGGATGGAGGTCGGTCTCCGACGATGTGGTGATGTCCTTCCCGTCGAAGACGATGCGGCCTCCGGTCGGTTTGTAGAGGCGCAGGATCGTGCGTCCGAGTGTCGACTTGCCGCAGCCGGACTCGCCGACGAGGCCGACCGTCTCGCCCCGCGCGATCGAGAACGAGACGCCGTCGACCGCCTTGATGTCGCCGACGTGGCGGTCGAGCACGACGCCGCTCGTCAGCTTGAACCAGACCCGCAGGTCATCGACCTCGAGCAGCGGCCCGCCGCCGTTCGTGCTCATGCCGAAGCCTCGAGTTGGCTGCGCTGCCAGGCGCCCGCGTCGACCGGGTAGAAGCATGCTGCGACGTGCCCGGGCTCGAGCTCCTCGAGCTGCGGCAGCTCCGCGTCGCAGTGCTCCCTGCGGTAGCGGCAGCGCGGCGCGAACGGGCACGAGGTCGGCGGCGACAGCATGTTGCGCGGCGTCCCGGGGATCGGGTTCAGCGCCGCGGCGCGACGCGTGTGCAGGCGCGGCACGCTCTCGAGCAGCCCGAGCGTGTAGGGGTGGCGCGGCGAGTCGAAGATCTCGTCGGCCGTCCCGCCCTCCACGAACGTGCCGGCGTACATCACCTCGACGCGCTCGCAGATGCCGGCGACGACGCCGAGGTCGTGCGTGATCATGATCAACGCGGTGTCGCGCTCCTCGACGAGGCCGCGCAGCAGGTCGAGGATCTGCGCCTGGATCGTCACGTCGAGCGCGGTCGTCGGCTCGTCGGCGATCAGGAGCTTCGGCTCGCACGCGAGCGCCATCGCGATCATCGCGCGCTGGCGCATCCCGCCCGAGAACTGGTGCGGGTAGTCGCGCAG
>JAICUZ010000324.1 GCA_025935595.1 Burkholderiales bacterium | reverse complement strand
CAGGGCTGATGGTGGCGAACGACAGCTTCAAAGTGCTGGAGTTCAACGCGCGGTTCGGTGATCCGGAGACGCAGGTCCTGATGCCACTGCTCGAGTCGGACCTGGTCGAGACGCTTGCGCGCGCAGCGCACGGCGACCTCGGCTCCGGAGGCCTCGCGCTGTCCGGCGCCGCCGCGGTGACGGTTGTCTTGGCCGGGCCGGAGTACCCGATCCGCAGCGACTACGCGGGTGCGGCGATCGCCGGAATCGAGGCGGCGGAGGCGAGCGGCGCGCTGGTCTTCCACGGCGGCACCGCAGTGCGCGGGGGGACGATCGTGACGAACGGCGGCCGCATCCTGTCCGTGACCGGGACCGGCGGAACTGTCGCAGAGGCGCGGGCGCATGCGTACGCTGCTGCCGGGATGATCCGCTTCGAGGGCGTGCGCCACAGGACCGACATCGCGGCCGCGGTCGATGGCTGACCCGGTCGTCGGCGTCCTCGTCGGCTCCGAGTCTGATCGCGCGCGGATGCAGGCCGCCCTCGACGAGCTCGACGCACGCGCGATCCCTTGGGAGTTCGACGTGCGCTCCGCGCACCGCACGCCCGATGCCGTCGCCGAGTACGCGAAGACGGCCGCGGCACGCGGGCTGAAGGTGCTGATCTGCGGCGCCGGGCTCGCAGCGGCGCTGCCGGGCGTGGTCGCGGCGCACACCGAGCTGCCGGTGATCGGCGTCCCGCTCCGCTCGTCGATGTCGGTGCTCGACGGCCTCGATGCCCTGCTCTCGATCGTCCAGATGCCTCCCGGAGTCCCCGTCGCCACGGTGGGTGTCGACAACGCGAAGAACGCGGCCGTGCTCGCGGCGCGCATCGTCGCGCTCGCCTGACCCCGCTCTAGACTGTTCCAAGTGATCGCCCGCTACGCCCGTCCGGAGATGCGCCGGATCTGGTCGGAGGAGGGCAAGCTGGCGCGCTGGTTCGACGTCGAGCTGGCCGCGCTCGATGCGTGGGTGGAGCTGGGAGCCGTGCCGGCCGCCGACGTGGCCGCGATCCGCGCTGGGGCGACGCCGCCGACACCGGAACGCGTCGCCGAGATCGAGCAGACGACGGATCACGACCTGGCCGCGTTCGTCGACGCGGTCGCCGAGCAGGTCGGCCCCGAAGGGCGGTGGTTCCACTACGGCCTTACGTCGTCCGACGTCGTCGACACGGCGCTCGCGCTCCAGATCAAGGACGGCGGCGGTTTGATCCTCCAACGCATCGACGCGGCACTCGCCTCTGTCGTCCGCCTGGCGGAAGAGCACCGCCACACGATCTGCATCGGCCGCTCGCACGGGATCCACGCTGAGCCGACGACGTTCGGGTGGAAGCTCGCCGGCTGGGCGTTCGAGCTCGACCGGGCACGGAACCGTGTCCGCCAGGCGCTCGAAGGCTGCCGCGTCGGCCAGTTCTCGGGAACGGTGGGCACGTACGCCGCGATCGATCCCGAGGTCGAGCGCATCGCGTGCGAGCGACTCGGGCTCGAGCCGGAGCCCGTGTCGACGCAGGTGATTGCACGCGACCGTCATGCGGAGCTCCTCTCGACGCTCGCGCTCACCGCGACATCGCTCGACCGCTTCGCGACCGAGATCAGGCACCTCGCCCGCACCGAGGTGCGGGAGGTCGAGGAGCCGTTCGCGACGGGCATGAAGGGCTCCTCGGCGATGCCACACAAGCGGAATCCGAAGGTCGCGGAGCGAATCTCGGGGCTCGCGCGCGTCGTTCGCGGCGCCGCGGTCGTCGGGCTCGAAAACGTCCCGCTGTGGCACGAGCGCGACATCTCGCATTCGTCGGCCGAGCGGATCGTGATCCCGGACGCATTTCTCGCGCTCGACTACATGCTCGACCGCTTCCGCTGGATCGTCGACGGCCTCGTCGTGTACCCCGACCGCATGGAGCGCAACCTGTGGGCCTCACACGGGCTCTTCTTCTCGCACCGCCTGCTGCTCGCGCTCGTCGAGCGCGGCCTGGAGCGCGCCGAGGCGTACCGCCTGGTGCAGCGAAACGCGATGCGCGCCTGGGATGAGGAGCGCGACTTCGGCGAGCTCGTGCGCGCCGACCCCGATTTGCGCGCCCACCTCGACGATGCGGCCCTCGCCGACGTGTTCGACCTCGGCGCGACCGTGGCTAACCTCGACAGCACCTTCGATCGTCTCAATCGCCTGGCTCCGAAGGAGGTCTCAATCAGTGTCTGAAGCAACACACGTCGGAAGCGGAAAGGTCCGTGAGCTCTACGCACTGGACGACGAGCGGCTCCTGCTCGTCGCGTCTGATCGCATCTCGACATTCGACGTCATCCTCCCGACAGAGATCCCCGACAAGGGCCGCGTGCTCACCGGTCTGTCGGGCTACTGGTTCGCGCGCACGAGGAACGTGGTCTCGAACCACCTGCTCACACTGCGCGACGATGGCCGCTCGACCGAGTGCAAGCGCCTCGAGATGCTCCCGATCGAGTGCGTGGTACGCGGCTACCTCTCCGGCTCGGGCTGGAAGGACTATCTCGCGACCGGAGCGGTCTGCGGCCAT
>JAICUZ010000084.1 GCA_025935595.1 Burkholderiales bacterium | reverse complement strand
TGGAGCCGCAGGGTCAGGCCCGCCGCGCCGCATGCACGCAGGTAGCGGCGAGCCTGCTCGACGTCGAACGTCCCGCGCTCCACGAAGACCTCTGCGGCGAGGGCGATTCGAGCCGCATCCGGCAGGACAGCGGCGATCAGCCAGGCGACGTACGCGTCCGCATCGGCGTGCTCGGGCGGCACGGCGTGGGCGCCGAGCCACGTGGGCACGCCGCCCGCGTCGCGCACGGCCTCCAGCTGCGCGAGCTCCGTGTCGTGATCGAGGCCGTAGCCGCTCTTGCCCTCGAACGTCGTCGTGCCGTGGGCGATCATCGCCTTCCGGTGTCGCTCGACGATCTCGTGGAGGGCGTCCGAGCCGGCCGCTCGGGTCGCCCGGGTCGTGGACAGGATCCCGCCTCCCGCGGCCAGAAGCTCCTCGTAGGTCGCGCCCGCGGCGCGCAGGGCGAACTCGTGCGCACGGTCGCCGGCGAACGCCGGGTGCGTGTGGCAGTCGACGAGCCCGGGGATGGCGCTGAGCCCGCGACCGTCGACCTCGTGCACGTCGCCGTCGATCGGCGGGAGACTGCTCATCGGACCGACGGCGTCGATGAGCCCGTCGCGCACGAGGACGAAGGCGTTCTCGACGACCTCGACCTCGCCGAGGGCCGCGCCGCGGAGGACGGCGCCCGGAGCGGCCGGCGTTGCGAACTGCGCGAGATCGCGGACGAGGAGCCGGCTCACGGGGCGAACGTCAGGTCGTGATCCCCGGC
Organism: Burkholderiales bacterium; assembly: GCA_025935595.1. Classification (GTDB taxonomy): domain Bacteria; phylum Actinomycetota; class Thermoleophilia; order Gaiellales; family Gaiellaceae; genus PALSA-600. Next base: position 8,931 of record JAICUZ010000084.1, on the reverse strand, counting down.
AGGTCGAGCCCGCCGCGCCGCGCCGCGTCGAGCGCCTCCGCGTAGCCCGCGTCCGCGTGCCGCATCACGCCGCTCCCCGGATCGGTGGCGAGCACGCGCTCGAGCCGCTCGTCGGCCTCGCGGGTGCCGTCCGCGACGACGACCATCCCCGCGTGGATCGAGTTGCCGATCCCCACGCCGCCGCCGTGGTGCACGCTCACCCAGTTCGCGCCGGCGGCGACGTTGACGAGCGCGTTCAGGATCGGCCAGTCGGCGATCGCGTCGGAGCCGTCGCGCATCGCCTCCGTCTCGCGGTACGGCGAGGCGACCGAGCCGGCGTCGAGATGGTCGCGCCCGATCACGACGGGCGCCTGGACGCGCCCCGCCCGCACGAGCTCGTTGATGGCGAGCCCTGCCCGCGCACGGTCGCCGTAGCCGAGCCAGCAGATCCGCGCGGGCAGCCCCTGGAACGCGACCCGCTCGGGTGCCAGCTCGAGCCACCGCTGCAGGAACTCGTCGCCCGGGAAGAGCGCGCGCAGCGTCTCGTCGATCGCCGCGATGTCGGCCGGGTCCCCGGACAGGACTGCCCAGCGAAACGGCCCGATGCCGCGGCAGAAGAGCGGCCGGATATAGGCCGGGACAAAGCCCGGGTATGAGAAGGCGTCCGCTACACCGGCTGCTTCGGCCTCACCTCGCAGGTTGTTGCCATAATCGAAAACGTAGCTGCCGGCCCGGACGTACTCGAGCAACCCGCGCACATGCTCGGCGATCGCGGAGCCCGCGCGCCGGAGGTACTCGTCCGGATCGGACAGGCGAAGTGCGTTCGCCTCGTCGAGCGTCAGCCCGTTCGGCACGTATCCCGTCAGCGGATCGTGCGCGGCCGTCTGGTCGGTGACGAGGTCGAAGTGCTCCCCCCGCCGTGCGAGCTCCGGAACGACGTCCGCTGCGTTGCCGAGCAGCCCGACCGAGAGCGCGCGGCCGTCACACGCCGCATCGCGCACACGCCTGAGCGCGTCGTCGAGCGACTCGGCCGCCTCATCGAGGTACCTCGTCTCGAGACGCCGCTCGATCCGCGCCGGGTCGACCTCGACACACAGGATCGCCGCGCCCGCCAGCGTCGCCGCGAGCGGCTGGGCGCCACCCATGCCGCCCAGCCCTGCCGTCAGCACGGTGCGACCTGCGAGGGAGGGCGAGCCGAAGTGCTTCTGGCCTGCGGCGGCGAACGTCTGATACGTGCCCTGCAGGATTCCCTGCGTGCCGATGTAGATCCACGAGCCTGCGGTCATCTGGCCGAACATCGTCAGGCCCTCCGCCTCGAGCCGGCGGAACTCGTCCCACGTCGCCCACTTCGGGACGAGCAGCGAGTTGGCGATCAGCACGCGCGGCGACGAAGGCGTCGTCCGGAATACGGCGACGGGCTTGCCCGACTGTACGAGAAGCGTCTCGTCGTTCCCGAGCTCGAGCAGCGCACGGACGATCGCCTTCAACGCATCGTGCGAGCGAGCGGCGCGGCCGCTGCCGCCGTAGACGATCAGCTCTTCGGGCCGCTCTGCCACTTCGCGGTCGAGGTTGTTGAGCAACATGCGCAACGGCGCCTCGGTCGCCCACGAGCGCGCGTTCAACGCCGTGCCGCGCGGCGCGCGGATCGAGGACAGATCGCCCGCCAGCGACTCGACGAGCTGATCGGTCGAGACAGCGACGCTCATGTTCCCTCCGCCTCGTTGTGCGCTGCAGCGGCTTCACGCTGCAGGCGTTGCCGCCAACGCGCGATGCTCCAGATCGTCGCGGCCGCCCACACGACGGCGGCGATCACGACCGCCTTCCCGACCGAGCCGCCTGTGATCCACGCGAGCAGCACGACGAGCGCGGCGAAGAAGCCGTACACGATCATCGAGTCGCGGTACGGATGCTTCGGGGTGGGTGACTCCGGCAGCCCCCAGCGAAGCTGACGCGGTTTTTCTTTCGTCATTCGAGCTCTCCTACGGCGGAATCGACGGCGGCGAGGAGCGCCCCGTCGCGGATCGCATCGGCGACGGCCTCGATGTCGGGACCGAGCGGGCGATCGTCGCGTAGCCGAGGGGACAAGGTACGAACGAGGTCGTGCGCAGCCCGCGCCCCCTTTCCCGGCTCGAGCGGTGCGAGGAATTCGACGGCCTGCGCGGCGGCGAGCAGCTCGATCGCGAGCGCACGCTCGGAGTTCGCAATGACCTGCCATGCCTTCAGCCCGGACGCGTTGCCCATCGACACGTGATCCTCCTGCCCCGCGCTCGTCGGGATCGAGTCGACCGACGCCGGGTGGCAGAGCGCCTTGTTCTCGGACACAAGCGCCGCCGCCACGTACTGCGGGATCATGAAGCCCGAGTTGAGGCCGCCGTCGGAGGTGAGGAACGCCGGAAGGCCGTCACTCAGATTCGGGTTGACGAGGCGCTCGACGCGGCGTTCGGAGATGTTCGCGAGCTCGGACACGGCCATCGCAAGAGCGTCCAGCGCGAACGCGAGCGGCTGGCCGTGGAAGTTCCCGGCCGAGACGAGCATGCCGTCTTCGACGAGCACGAGCGGATTGTCGGTCGCCGCGTTCAGCTCGGTCCCGACCGTGTACTCGACGTAGTCGAGGAGGTCGCGCGACGCGCCGTGCACCTGCGGCGCACAGCGGAGCGAGTACGCGTCCTGCACCTTGTCGCACCAACGATGTGCCTCGATCACCGCCGAGCCTTCGAGCAGGCGCAGGATGTTGCGTGCCGACGCGAGCTGACCGCGCAGCGGGCGGAGCTCGTGCACCTGCGGGATGAACGAGTTGCGCGAGCCTTGCAGCGCTTCGAGCGAGAGCGCGCAGGCGCAGTCCGCGGCATGAGCGAGTCGCCGCGCCCGCACGAGCGCGAGGGCGCCCTGCGCTGCCATGAACTGCGTGCCGTTGATCAGCGAAAGACCCTCCTTCGCGACGAGGCGAACAGGCCGCAGCCCGGCGCGCTCGAGTGCGACTCCGCCGTCGAGCAGCTCGCCCTGGAACCACGCCCGACCCTCTCCGACGAGCGGCAGCGCGAGATGGGCGAGCGGCGCCAGGTCTCCCGACGCGCCGACCGAGCCGCGCGCCGGGACGTGTGGAAGGACACCGCGGTTCAAGCAGTCGAGGAGGAGCTCGACGGTCTCCACGCGCGCACCGGAGTTCCCTTTGGCGAGAGCGTTCGCGCGCAGGAGCATCGCCGCGCGCACGACGGCATCGGGATACGCCTCCCCGACACCGCACGCATGCGATCGCAGGAGACGCAATTGCAGCTCCTCGGTCAGCTCTTCCGGGATCGACTGGGAGACGAAGCGACCGAATCCGGTGTTGACGCCGTAGGTGTGCTCGCTCGCACCATGCGCCGCACGCTCCACGACCTCGCGCGCGGCCGACATGCGGCGCCGTGCGTCGTCTCCGAGACCCGCGGCGGGTCCGCCGTCGACCGCGACCGCCCAAACATCCTCGAGCCGGAGGTCGTCACCCGTCAGCGTGCGGGTCGCTGTCACGCCACGCATGGTAGTCCCGCGATACTCGGCGCTTCGTGTCCGATCCCGTCTTCGACGTCCCGCGCGAGCTCGAGCAGGCGCCGGCGGCGCCGCGCGCGCTCGATCTGTTGCGTCGCACCGACTTCCGGCGGGTCTACCTCGCCGTCGCCACCAGCGAGCTCGGCGACTCGCTGCACTACATCGCTCTGATGTGGTTCGCGTTCGACGTCGGCGGTGCGGGCGGCGTGATCGCAGTCCGGCTCGCGGACAGCGTGCCGGCGTTCCTCTTTGGACTGCACGGCGGGCTCGCCGCCGACCGCTTCAGCCGGAAGCGACTGATGGTCTCGGCCGACCTCGTTCGGGCGACCGTCCTCGTGCCGGTCGCGATCGCGGGGCTCACCGGCGGACTACACCTCTGGGGGCTCGTCGTCGCCTCGTTCGTGCTCGAGTCGGCGACCAGTTTCTTCGCCCCGGCGTACGGAGCGATGGTTCCGACGCTCGTCGACCGCACGAACGTACAGCGCGCGAACGCGCTCGTGCAGTCGACGACGCAGGCGCTCTCGATCGGCGGCTGGGCGCTCGCCGCCGCGTTCCTCACGTTCATGCCGGTCAGTGTCTTCTTCGGGGTGAACGCGGTCTCGTTCTTCGTCTCGGCGAGCCTGCTGGCCCGCGTGCGGCACGGCGGCGAGCACGACCGGCACGGGGAGGCGCCGGAGCTTCGGGCGGGTCTCGCAGCGCTGCGGCCGCGGCCCATGCTGGCAGCGGGTGTCGTCGCGCTCGGCGTCGCGGTGACGATCACCGCGGGGACGTGGATCGGCGGCGTGCCGAAGCTCGTCCGCGACACGCTTCATCACGGCGCCGGCGGCTTCTCGATCGTGATGGTCGGCTACGCGGCCGGCTCGATCGTCAGCGGCGTGCTGCTGGCGCGAACCCCGATCCGCCGCAAGGCGCGAGCGAGCCTGATTGCGTGGGCGATGTATCTCCCCGGCTACGGACTGATCGCGCTCGCGGGATCCCTGCCGCTTGCGGTTGCCGGCGCATTCTTCGCGGCGACCGGCCAGAGCACGTCAGTGGTGCTGATCAACTCGGCGGCGCAAGAAGAGGTTCCCGATCACCTGCTCGGCCGCGTGCTCGGCGTCATCTCACTCACACACCGCGGCGCGCACGCGACGGGACTGATGCTCGTCTCGCCGCTCTTCCTCGTGGCGTCTCCGCCGGCGATCTTCGGCGGCGCCGCGATCGCAGTGCCGCTCGTCGGCGTCATTGGTCTAGCAGCCGCAGCTCGAGCACGCGAGCCGCATCAAACCCCTCGATCCTGAGCATCGCACCGGCCGCCGCGGCCGCAGCGCCGGCGGGCATCAGCCCGACGAGCTCGGAGCCGACGACTTCCGCACCACGCGACTCGGCTTCTGCGGCGATCCGGTCGACGATGTCGTGCAGCGCCGCCGCCTCCCAGTCCTCGACGTTCATCGACACCTGCACGAGGCCCGCGCGCGGCAGGTCGAGCCCGAGCGCCCGGACACCCGGGAAGCCGCCGCCGCGCTCGCGCACGACCGCCGCGACCGCACGCGCGACGGAGACCGGCCCGCGAAGATTGACGTTGAAGGCGATCAACGGAGACCGTGCCCCGAGGATCACGCCGCCCGCGGCCTCGTGCAGCTCACTCGGCCCGAAGTCGGGAGCGAGCTCGCCCGCCGCCAGGCGACGCTCGAGCTCTGATCGGCCGCCGCGGCGGTAGAACGCCGGTCCGCGCTCGGGCGGCGCGTACAGGAACACCGGCAGGCCGAGCTCGCCGATGCGGGCGCCGATCGACACCGCTGCGGCCCGGGCCCGCTCCATGTCCTCGGGACGCAGCGGAACGATCGGGACGACGTCTGCCGCACCGATGCACGGGTGTGCACCGTCGTGCTCGCGCAGGTCGATCCGCTCAACGGCCGCCGCGACACCCGCGACGAGTGCGTCGCCGAGCTCACCCTCGCTCCCGACCAACGTGTAGACGGAACGGTTGTGGTCGGCGTCCGAATGCACGTCGAGAACACGCGCGTGGGCGCCCAGCGCGTCCCCGACCGCGTCGATCGTCGCCTGGTCGCGACCTTCGCTGAAGTTCGGAACCGACTCGAGTGGGAGCACGCGCCTACTCTACGAGGGGATGAAGGAGTACTACGACCTCCGCGCGCCGTACTACGACGACTGGTGGATCGGCGCCGCGCGCGACCGCCCCGGCTGGGCGGAAGAGATCGAGGACGCGATGGCGACCGTCGCATCGCTCCCGGCTGCACGGACCCTCGATATCGCGTGCGGCACCGGCTATCTCACGCAGCACCTTCCCGGCGAGGTCGTCGGCCTCGACCAGAGCGCGAGCATGCTCGCCGAGGCGCGGCGCCGACTACCGGAAGGCGAGTTCGTACCGGGCGACGCGCTGTCGCTGCCGTTCTCCGACGGGTCCTTCGAGCGCATCTTCACGAGCTACTTCTACTGCCACCTCGTCGAGGACGAGCGCGTGCGCTTCCTCGCGGAGGCGCGGCGCGTCGCACCCGAGCTCGTCGTGCTCGGCAGCCGGCACGGAAGTGGCGAGGCGGCGGAACGCTGGGAGGATCGTCCGCTCAAGGACGGGTCGAGGTGGCCGGTCTTCAAGCGTGTGTTCGATCCCGACGCGCTCGCCGCCGAGCTCGACGGCGACGTGCTCCACGCCGGCCGCTGGTTCGTCGTCGTGCGCTCGGCGTGACGCGGTACCGGTCGCTCGCCTCCCTCAAGCGGGACCAGCGCGGCTGCCGCCTCTGCGTCGAGGCGGGGTACCCGCTCGAGTCGCTGCCGGTGATCGCACCCGGAGAGGGCCAGCGCGCCTACCTGTTCGGGCAGGCGCCCGGCATCGTCGAGGGCGAGGAGCGGCGACCCTGGCGCGGGCGCGCCGGCAAGACGCTCCGCCGGTGGCTCGAGCTGGACGAGGACGAGTTCTACGCGACCTTCTATTGCGCGTCCGTGACGCGGTGCTACCCGGGCCACGCGCCGTCGGGGCGCGGCGACCGCACGCCGACACCGGAGGAGCAGCGGTTGTGCGAGCGCTGGCGCGACGCCGAGCTTCGGCTGCTGCGGCCGAAGCTGATCGTCACCGTCGGCGGGCTGGCCGCGCGCCGCCTGCTCGGCGTGGCGAGCGTCACCGAGAGCGTCGGACGGCGCTACGACTTCGACGGCGTCCTCGCGATCCCGCTTCCCCATCCCTCCGGCGCGTCGAGCTGGCTGAACGTTCCGGCGAACCGCGAGCGCGTGGCTACGGCCGTGCGCATGATCAAAGATGCGCTCGATACCCTCGAGTGATGGCCGACGCACAGCGCAACTCGAAGACGTTCGTACGGTTGCTCGGGTTTCTCGGCTCGTACCGGCTCTCGCTCGTCCTGTCGATCGCGCTCGCGATCGGGTACCAGGGAGCCGGCCTCATCGCGACGTACCTGACCGGGTCGGTGGCCGCCACGATCAAGACGGGCGAGCGTCATCGGCTCACGTGGCTCGTCGGGGCGATCCTCGTTCTCGGCGTCGTGCGCGCGCTCCTGATGGCGGGCCGCAGGCTCATCTCCGGCTATCAGGCTCTTGGCGTCGAGATGGACATGCGGAATCGCGTGTACGCGAAGCTGCTCCGCCTCTCCTTCGGCTTCTACGACCGGCACCAGACGGGCCAGTTGATGAGCCGGGCGACGGTCGACTTGCAGGGTGTCCGCTTCTTCCTCGGCTACGGCCTCATCTTCTTCTTCCAGAACGCGTTCACGGTCGTCGGCGTCGGGATCTTCGTATTCGTGATCTCGTGGAAGCTCGCCCTCGTCTCGATGGCCATCTCACCGGTCCTGGTCGCACTCGCATACCGATACAGCCACGTGTCGCATCCCTTGCTGCGCGACGTGCAGCAGAAGATGGCGGATGTCGCAACGGTCGCCGAGGAGAACATCGTGGGCGTCCACGTCGTCAAGTCGTTCGCCCAGGAAGACGCGGAGCAGGAGAAGTTCGAGCGGCGGTCAGAAGCGGTTTTCACGCTCTCGGTGCGCGCGAACCGCCAGCGCGCGGTCTACATCCCGCTCCTCAGCTTCCTACCACTCCTCTCGCAGGCGGCGATCCTGCTGATCGGCGGCCACATGGTCGCGAACGGATCGCTGTCGATCGCGAACTATGTGCGCTTCAACATCTACCTCGCGATGCTCGTCATGCCGCTGCGCGCGCTCGGCATGTGGATCGGCCAGGCGCAGCGGGCGACCGCGTCCGGTGAGCGCATCTTCCAGGTGCTCGACGAGCCGGAAGACATCGGCGACGCACCCGCGGCGAGGGAGCTGCCGCCGGGCGACGGGCGCGTGGTCTTCGACGACGTCACGTTCGGGTACGACGCGGAGCGGCCCGTGCTCCAGGATGTCTCGCTCGAGCTCACGGCGGGCCGCGTCGTCGCGCTGATCGGGCACACCGGGGCCGGCAAGACCACGCTCGCATCGCTCGTGCCGCGCTTCTACGACGTGCAGCGCGGACGCGTCACGATCGACGGAGCCGACGTTCGCGACCTGAAGCTCACCTCGCTCCGCGGCGCGATCGGGGTGATCGCGCAGGACCCGTTTCTCTTCTCGGCCACGGTGCGCGAGAACATCGCGTTCGGGCGCGCCGACGCGACCGACGAGGAGGTGGAGCGGGCCGCGCGTCTCGCGCAGGCGCACGAGTTCGTCGACGCGCTCCCAGACGGCTACGACACCGTGATCGGGGAGCGCGGGATCACGCTTTCGGGCGGCCAGCGGCAGCGTGTCGCGATCGCGCGCGCACTCGTCGTAGACCCACGTGTCCTGATCCTCGACGACGCGACCGCATCCGTCGACGCGACGACCGAGGCGAGGATCCGCGAGGGCCTCCGCGAGGCGATGCGCAATCGGACGACGATCATCATCGCCCACCGCCTGTCGACGATCGCGCTCGCCGACGAGGTCGTCGTTCTCGACGACGGCCGTATCGTGTTCCACGGCTCGCAGTCGGAAGCGCGCGGGAACGAGGTCTACCGCGAGATCGAGGAGCACGGCATGCTCGAGCGGATCTTCGTCGAGGACGTCGCATGAGGGTGCATCAGCCGGGTTCGCATCTGATGCGCGGCGGGCGGGCGGAGGTCGACGACTGGTCGTGGGCGCAGACGAAGCGGCGGCTCGCGACGCTCTACCGCCTTGCCCGCCCATACAAGGCGCAGACGCTGCTCGCGATCGTCTCATTGCTCGGCGCGACCGTGGCCGGCCTTGCTCCGCCGTACCTCGTGGGCCGCACGATCGACCACGTCGACCACGGGGCAACGAGCGACCTCGGCCGGCTCGTCGTGCTCTTCCTCGTCGCCGGCGGCCTCGCGACCGCCTTCACCTACGGCCAGACCTATTTCACCGGCTGGACGGGCGAGCGCATGCTTGCCGACCTCCGCAACCATGTCTTCCGGCACCTGCAGCGGCTGTCACTCGGCTTCTA
>JAICUZ010000185.1 GCA_025935595.1 Burkholderiales bacterium | reverse complement strand
TAGCGGAACTATTGGCGAACACGAGGACACAGCAGCGCGCCGAGTGCTCGCGGGCGAGGGGCATGAGTATTGGGGTCGAGGGGGTCACTAATGGAAGGCCGCGGAACACGCATCGCGCTTTGGGTCTGGGTCGTGCTCGTGCTGCTCTTCCTGTACATCCCGATCGCGGTCATCTGCCTGTACGCATTCGACGACGCGACCGTGCAGAGCTGGCCGATCGGGAAGCTCACGACCAGGTGGTTCGGGCCGGCGATCCACAACGGCGATATGCAGCAGGCGCTGTGGCTCTCGCTCGAGGCCGCGGCACTTGCGACGGTCATCGCCCTTGTTCTCGGCACGCTCGCGTCGTTCGGCGTGCACCGCTTCCGCTTCTTCGGCCGCGATGCGATCTCGTTCCTGCTCGTCCTGCCGATAGCGCTGCCGGGAATCATCACCGGCATGGCGCTCAACTCCTACTTCACGTACTGGAAGCTGAACTTCGGACTGCTGACGATCGTGATCGGGCATGCGACGTTCTGCGTGGTCGTCGTCTACAACAACGTGGTCGCACGGCTGCGCCGGGTGCCGGGGTCGCTGACCGAGGCGTCGATGGATCTCGGTGCGGACGGTTTCCAGACGTTCCGCTACGTGACGTTCCCGACAATCTCAACCGCGCTCATCTCCGGCGGGCTGCTCGCCTTCGCGCTGTCGTTCGACGAGGTGATCGTGACCACGTTCACCGCCGGCGCCCAGAACACGCTGCCGATCTGGATCTTCGGTCAGATCCGGCTTGGCCAGCAGCTGCCGCAGGTGAATGTCGTCGTGTTCCTGATCCTCGCGGTCACGATCGTCCCGGTTGCGATCGCGCAGCGCCTCACGCGCGAGAGCGGGATCCTTCGCACGGAATAGGTGTCAGACACCTGAGGTGTCTGACACCTCTCGAAGCTCGGCCGCAGTCGGCTCCCAGTCGCCGGCGGCGGCGTTCGACCGCACTTGCTCGGGCTTGGTCGCGCCGGCGATCACCGAGACGACAGGCTCCGTCGCGAGCAGCGAACCGATTGCCACCTCGAGCAGCGACCGGCCGTGCGCGTTCGCCCGGGCGTCCAGCGCCTCGACGCGATCGAGATCCTCAGCCGAGATCTCGCGCCCGTGGAGACGCGTGCCCTCCGCAGGCGGCGCGTCCCGTGACACTTTCCCGGTCAGCAGCCCGCCCGCGAGCGGGAAGTACGGGATGAACCCCAGCCCGAGCCGCGCACACGTCGGCAGGAGCTCGGCTTCCGCCTCGCGCCGAAGCAGCGAGTACTCGCTCTGCTCCGACACGTATGCGTCCGACGCGAGCGCGCGCACACGCTCCAGCGTCTCCGCCCGGTAGTTCGACGTCCCCCACGCCCGAACGGTTCCCTCGGCGACGAGCTGCTCGACCGTCGCGACGGTCTCCTCGAGCGGCGTCTCCGGGTCCTCCTCGTGATGCTGGTACAGGTCGATCACGTCCATCTGCAGCCGCCGGAGCGACGCCTCGACCGCACCGAGGATGTAGTCGCGCGATCCGCGCCGCTCGGCGCCGTCGCCCATCGGCTTCCCCCACTTCGTCGCGAGCACGACCTGGTCGCGGCGACCCTGCAGCGCGCGGCCGATGAGCTCCTCGCTCGCGCCGTGGTTGCCGTAGGTGTTCGAGGTGTCGAAGAACCTCACGCCTACGTCGATCGCCGCGTCGATGACTGCGAATGTCGCCTCCTCGTCGATGCGGCCGCCGAAGTTGTTGCAGCCGAGCCCGACGACTGAGAGCTCTAGCGGCCCGAGCCTGCGCGTGCGCATCGCGTGAACGTAGCTGCCTAGCGCCAGGTGGCGTCGAGCACCCGCAGCCAGTTGCCGTGCGTGATCTTGTCGACCTCGTCGGGTTCGTAGCGCTCGCGCAGCACATCGACGAGCCGCGGCAGCCCTGACACACCACCGAGCGCGGCCGGGACGACAGCGCCGTCGAAGTCCGAGCCGAACGCGACGTGGTCGATCCCAAAGCGACCGGCGAGATAGTCGACGTGCCGCACGATCTCGTCGAGCCCTGTCGCCTCGAAGTCGTTCATGCCGTCCTCGCGCAAGAATGTGACTGCGAAGTTGACGCCGACGACGCCGCCTGACTCTCGGACCGCAAGCAGCTGGGCGTCAGTCAGGTTCCGCGTCGACGCGCACAATGAGTGAGCGTTCGAGTGCGTCGCCACGATCGGTCGCGTCGATGTCTCGACGACGTCCCAGAACCCGCGCTCGTTGAGGTGCGAGACGTCGACGAGGATCCCGAGCTCGTTGCACGCACGCACGAGCGCGCGTCCGGCGTCGGTCAGTCCCGACCCGGTGTCCGGCAGCGCGGGGAACTTGAAGGGGACGCCTTCCGCGAACGCGTTCGGACGCGACCAGACGATGCCGATCGAGCGCAGGCCCCGGTCGTACCAGTCCTGCAGGTTCGACAGGTCATCGGCGATCGCCTCGGCGCCCTCCATGTGCACGATCGCCGTGATCTCGCCCTCGCGGAAGTCCGCGGCCGTTTCCGCTCGCGCGACGGGCATCGCGCACAGCGTCTCGAAGAGCTCCTCGGTGATCCGCGCCGCTTCGTCGAACGGGACGGCTGCCGCCATCGGCATGGCGTACGGCGTGGACGGCGGGTCGCCGTCGTACCGCGACGGGACGTACAGCGCGAAGAAGCCGCCCGCAAATCCTGCCTCCGCAGCGGTTTCGAGGTCGATGTGCTTCGCCGGCTCGCCGCGCCAGCGCCTCAGCACGAGATCGTTGTGACCGTCGATCACCATGTGTGACGCATCGTACGGGTGGGTTCTCTTAGGCTCTGCGCCTTGTGGCCGACCAGCGCCTGAGGATCCTGATCTGCGAGGACGATGAACGGCTCGCGACGCTCGTCACCGAGACGCTCGCTGCGGATGGACGCTTCGACGTGGTCGCGCGGGCAACGAACGGCGACGAGGCGATCCGCCTGGCAGAGGAGCACACGCCGGACGTCGTGTTGATGGACATCGGCATGCCCGGCCTCGACGGCATAGACGCGACGCGCGCGATCCGTGCGCGCGACGCTGCGCAGCACGTCGTCATCTACACGGGCTCGGACGAGTACGAGGACATCGGACGCGCCGACGCTGCCGGCGCCGGAGGGTTCCTGCACAAGGAGGCGCTCACCTCCCCCGATCTGCCCGATGCGATCCAGGTGCTGCACACGAACTACGTCAGCGCCCGGACCGACCCGGACTGATGGCCGACTTCGACGCCATCGTCGTCGGCGCCGGTCCCGCGGGCGAGGTGTGCGCCGGCCGCCTCGGCGAGAACGGGCTGGCTGTGGCGGTCGTCGAGCACCATCTCGTCGGCGGCGAGTGCTCCTACTACGCCTGCATGCCGTCGAAGGCGCTGCTCCGCCCCGCCGAGGCGCTCGACGAGGCGCGTCGGATCCCCGGCGCGGCGGAGGCGGCTACCGGTGAGCTCGACACCGACGCGGTCTTCACGCGGCGCGACGAGGTGATCCACGACCTCGACGACTCGGTGCAGATGCCGTGGCTCGACGATCGAGGCATCACCCTGCTGCGGGGAACCGCACGCCTAACCGGCGAGCGGACGATCGAAGTCGACGGCACGGAGCACACTGCGCGACGCGCGATCGTGCTCGCCACCGGGACCGGTGCGCTGATCCCGCCGATCCCCGGCCTGGCAGATGCCCACGCCTGGACCAACCGGCTCGGCACGACGTCGAGCACCATCCCGGAGCGGCTGCTGATTCTCGGCGGCGGTGTCGTCGGCGTCGAGCTCGGCCAGGCGTGGGCGTCGCTCGGCTCGCGCGTGTCGATCGTCGAGGGCGGCGCGCGACTCATCGCGCGCGAAGAGGAGCTCGCGAGCCGCTATGTGGAAGATGCGCTCGCCGCGCGCGGCGTGGACATCCGTACCGGTTCGCGCGCCGTCGGAGTGGAGCGCAACGGGGTCGTGAAGCTCACGCTCGAGAACGGCACCGTGCTCGAGGGCGACGAGATCCTCGTCGGGGTGGGACGCCGCCCGGCGACATCCGACCTCGGCCTCGAGACGGTGGGGCTCGAACCCGGCCGCTATGTCGAAGTCGACGAGCAGTTGCGCGTCCCCGGCAGCGACTGGCTGTATGCGATCGGCGACGTGAACGGCCGCGCGCTCCTCACGCACATGGGCAAGTACCAGGGCCGCGTCGCCGCCGACGTGATCCTCGGCCGTGACGCGCGCATCGACCCGCGGAGCGATGGCCCACTCTCCCCGCGCGTCATCTTCACCGAGCCGCAGGTCGCGGCCGTGGGGCACACGCTCACCTCGGCGCAGGAGGCGGGGCTCGACGTACGCGCAGTCGACTTCGAGACGTCGGGGACGGCCGGTGGGAGCTTCTACGGCCGGAACGCCCCGGGCACGTCGCGCCTCGTCGTCGACGAGCAGCGGCGTGTGCTCGCCGGCGCGACGTTCTGCGGAGTCGATGTCGGCGAGTGGCTGCATGCGGCGACGATCGCCGTCGTCGGCCAGGTGCCGATCGACACGCTTTGGCACGCGGTGCCGTGCTTCCCGACGCGCAGTGAGGTCTGGCTACGGCTCTTCGAGACCTACGGCCTCTGAGCCCGCGCGACGACCGCGCTCGAGCGCCGAGCGCCGGGGCCGCGCCGCGACAGCGAAGATCGTTACGGGCGGCCCGACCCCCGGGCCGCCCTTCATGTCGTCCCCGGGCGGCCTGATCGCAAAACGATCTAGAAAACGCCGCCGACCAGGGGCTTTTCGCGGGCGGTTTCACGGCCGGTCGCATCGATGGGAGGTGCGGCCGCCAGGCTGACCCCTCCCCCTGCTCGACGCGCGGAGGGAGCTCTCCGATGGCGGAGCAAGAACACTGGGCTGGCCGACGACCGCGGACGCACCCTAGGTCGAGACCGCCGTCGTGTCTCGCACTGTTCAGACACTCGAACGGCTCATGCAACTCTTCGCGCAATCTCCCGAAGCGCTTCGAGCGAACCGCGATGGTTCGCGGTGCCGAGGGCTTGCAGCGCCGCGACGACGAACGCCGCCTCGTCGATCGTGCGGTCGACGCCGGCTTCGAGGTAGCGCTGGAGCCAGCGCGTCGTCACCCGGCCGCGCCGACCAGGATCGGTCTGCGCGATCAGCGCGGTGAGCTCGAGCAGGTCGACGAGCGTCGGCCGCGGTATCTCAGCACGCAGCACCGTTTCGGCCACGGCGAGGTTGCCGCGCTCGATCGCCCGTTCGAAGATCGCCCTCGGATGTCCCGCCGCCGCCAACGTGCCTCCCTCGACGGTTGGGGCCGGACGGCTGACGCCGACTCTACTCGAGCGAGCACTTTGCGAGCTCGCAAGGACCTACACCTCGGCGTCGCTGCCGTCGTCCGGATGCAACCAAGAAGCCCCGCCGAGCGGGGCTTTCCGGGAGAGCGGATGATGGGACTCGAAC
>JAICUZ010000315.1 GCA_025935595.1 Burkholderiales bacterium | reverse complement strand
GGGAGAGAGCGGATGATGGGACTCGAACCCACGACCTTCTGCATGGCAAGCAGACGCTCTAGCCAACTGAGCTACATCCGCGAGCGCGGCCAGTATAGCCCGCCTTCCAGCGTCCCTCGATCCGCCGGTCAGGCGGCTGACAGCCGCGCCGCCATGGCAGCGGCGACTGCCTGAAGCCCCGACAGCGGCCGGATCATCACCGTGAACCGCTCGACGAGGCCGTCGTCGTTCTCCTCGAGGATGTCGATGCCCTGCAGCTCGCGGTCGCCGACGTTCGCCTCGAAGAAGAGGATCGTTGTCGCACCGTCGCGCCACTCGGCCGTGTAGCGGAAGTTCTCGAACACCGTCGCGACGAGCCGGAGGATGCCGTCGACCTGCTGCTTGCCGTGGTACGGCTTGTGGACGGCGGGGCTGCGGAACGTGACGTCGTCGGCGATCGTCACGAGCGCTGCATCGTGATCGCCCGCGAGGACCGCATTCGCGAACGGATGGTTCATGTCGCGTCGAGGGCGTCGTTGACGAGTCTGTCGGCGAGCTCGTTGTGGGCGCGCTTCACGTGGCGATACTCGACGCTCTGCAGGTTTCGGGCAAGTCCGCTCGCCTCGACGAACAGCGCGCGCAACGCGTCGTTCTTGACCCGGTACTCGCCGCGCATCTGCTTCACGAGCAGCTCCGAGTCCGAGACGACCTCGATCTCCGGCACGTGCAGCTCGAGCGCCTTGCGCAACCCGGCGACGAGGCCGCTGTACTCGGCGACGTTGTTCGTCGCCACGCCGATCGCTCGGCCCTCGGCCGCGAGCACCGTCCCGTCCTCCGTCTCGAGCACGAAGCCGTAGGCGGCCGGGCCGGGGTTTCCGCGCGCTCCCCCGTCGGTGAAGAGGCGCGCCTTCACGAGCTCACGTCAGTTGTTGTCGATCTGCGCGCGCTGCAGCTTGCCGCTGTAGTCGACGTACACCGACTTCCATTCGGTGAAGACGTCGAGCGCGGCCTGACCCGCTTCGCGGTGACCGTTGCCGGTCTGCTTCATGCCGCCGAACGGCAGGTGGACTTCGGCGCCGGTGGTGCCGGCGTTGATGTAGGTGATCCCGGTCTGCAGGTCGCGCATCGCTCTGAACGCCTTGTTGACGTCGCGCGTGAAGATCGACGACGAGAGCCCGTACTGGACGCTGTTCGCGGCGCGCACGGCGTCCTCGAACGAGTCGACCGGGATGAGCGCGGTCGTCGGCCCGAAGATCTCCTCCTGCGCGATGCGCATCGTCGGCTCGACCTCGGCGAACACGGTCGGCCGGTAGTAGAAGCCGTGGCCCTCGACGCGCTCGCCGCCGGTGAGGAGCTTCGCGCCTTCGTCCTTGCCGATCTCGGTGTACGAGTGGATCTTCTCGACCGCGGTCTCGTTGATCACCGGGCCGATCTGGGTGTCGTCCTCCCACGGCGCGCCGATGCGCATCGCCTCGGCCTTCGCGACGAGCTTCGACTGAAGCGCGTCGTAGATGCCGCGCTGGACGATCACGCGCGACGCAGCGGTGCAGCGCTGCCCGGCGGTGCCGAAGGCACTCCACACGATTCCGTCGACGGCGAGGTCGAGATCGGCGTCGTCCATGACGATGATCCCGTTCTTGCCGCCCAGCTCGAGGTGCACGTGCTTCAGCCGGTCGGCCGCGCCTTTCGTCACGAGCACCCCGGTCTCGCGCGAGCCGGTGAACGTGATCACCGGCACGTCGGGATGGCGCACGAGCGCGTCGCCCGCTTCCTCGCCGAACCCGTGCACGATCTGCACGACGCCTTCGGGCAGCCCGGCCTCGTGCAGAAGGTCGACGAAGCGCTGCGCAAGGAGCGGCGTGTCCTCCGCCGGCTTGAGGACGACGGTGTTGCCGCACACGAGCGCCGGGCAGAGCTTCCAGGCCGGGATCGCGATCGGGAAGTTCCACGGCGTGATCGCGCCGACCACGCCGACCGGCATGCGCACGCTCATCATGAACTTGTCGCGAAGCTCCGACGGCGTCGTGTGCCCGAAGAGGCGCCGGCCCTCGCCGCCCATGTAGTAGCTCATGTCGATCGCTTCCTGGACGTCGCCGCCCGCCTCCGCTTTCACCTTCCCCATCTCGCGGGTCATCAGGTCGGAGAGCTCGGGCTTGGAGCGCTCGAGGATCTGCGCGAAGCGGAACAGGATGTTGCCGCGCTCGGGCGCCGGCACGAGACGCCACTCCTCCCACGCCGCGCGTGCGGTCTCAACGGCGCGACCGACGTCCTCCGCGCTCGAGCGCGGGAAGGACTCGATCACCTCGCCGGTGGACGGGTTCAGGGACTCAAAGGTCGCGGTCGCCACGTAGCGAACACGTTACTGCCAAGTCGTCCCCTTCCGCCCGCCTAGTGAGGGGCCTTCGGCGGAACGCGCGACGCTTGAAGCCACGGCGCCAGGAGCTGCTCGAGCTCTCTTGGGCCGCGCGGACGGTGTGTGCGCAGGGCGATGCGCCGGTTGTGGACGACGCAGAGTGTCGGCGTCCGTTCCACCCGGAAGCGGGCCGCAAGGTCGGGACGCTCATGAACGTCGATGCGGTGGATCCGGAACGTCTCGTGGTTGCGTCGGCGCTGCAGCACCTGCGCGAGGAACCCGTCGACCCGGCGGGCATACCCGTCGGTGGGTTCGAAGAAGAACAACAACCTCGGCCGTTCATACGTCGCAGGCCCGCGGTCAGCCGACATGGCGCTCGCCTCGGGCTCCGGCGACCAACGTTCGGCGACCTCGG
>JAICUZ010000328.1 GCA_025935595.1 Burkholderiales bacterium | reverse complement strand
CGGCCGACGGTCGCGAGCAGCGCTGCGACGATGTCGCCGACGTAGACGAAGTCGCGTTGCTGCTCGCCGTCGCCGAAGATCACCGTGTCTTCGCCGCGCGCCATCCTCTCGAGGAAGATCGCGACGACACCGCCCTCGAGCCCTGCGTCCTGGCGCTCGCCGTAGATGTTGGCGAAGCGGAGCGACACGTGACTCGTGCCATGGATGCGGTTCCAGCCTGCGAGGTACTCCTCGCCGCACTTCTTCGCGATCCCGTAGGCCGACAGGGGCAGGAACGGCGTCTCCTCGGTTGCACGCTCCGGGCACTCGCCGTAGCCGGCGCCGCCCGACGACGCGAAGACGACCTGTGCAGCTCCGGCTGCGACGAGCACGTTCGCGGTGCCGACCACGTTGACGGCGGCGTCGTAGCCGGGATCTTTCATCGAGGTCTGCACGTCGGCCTGTGCCGCGAGATGGAAGATGACGTCCGCATCGACCGTGAAGGGCTCGCGGATGTCGTGCTCGAGCAGCGTCGCCGCCGGATTCAGGTTCTCCCGCTTGCCGGAGGCGAAGTTGTCGACGACGGTCACCTGGTCGCCGCGGGCGAGGAGCGTGTCGACGAGATTCGACCCGACAAACCCTGCGCCACCTGTCACGACCGCCCGCATCAGAGGCCGTAGATTAGAGAACCAGATGTTCGTGACCTTCGAAGGCGTTGACTGGTCCGGCAAGAGCACCCAGGCCGTGCTGCTTGCGGAGTGGCTTCGGGGCGCGGGGAGGACGGTCGTCGCGACACGCGAGCCGGGCGGCACGACGGTCGCCGAAGGTGTCCGGGATCTCGTGTTGCACGGCGCCCACATGGCGCCGTGGGCGGAGGCTGCCTTGTATGCGGCGGCGAGGGCGGATCACGCCGCACAGGTGATCAGGCCCGCGCTCGGACGCGGCGACGACGTGGTGTGCGACCGGTACCTCGACTCGTCCGTCGCCTACCAGGGAATCGCGCGCGGGCTCGGCGAGCAGCGCGTGCGCGACCTCAGCCTGATCGTCACCGAAGGCCTGCTACCGGACCGGACGTTTCTCGTCCTGCTCGATCCGGAGGAAGCGCTTCGCCGCGCGACCGGTGATCATGACCGTATCGAGCGCGAAGGAGCAGAGTTCATGGGCAAGGTCGACGCCGGCTATCGGGCGCTGGCCGCGGCCGAACCGAACCGCATCGTTGCGGTCGACGGTGCGCGGGCCGCCGAGACGATCGCGGAGGAGATTCGTGAGCACGTTCGCGCGCTTCTCTGAGCAGCCCGAAGCGGGGCGCCTCCTCGACGCGGCGCTGCGCGAAGGCCCTGCGCACGCGTATCTCTTCCACGGGCCGGCCGGCGTCGGCAAGAGCGAGGTCGCGCGCGCGTTTGCGCGAGCGTTGCTCGTCACGTCGCGCGAGTTCCACCCGGATCTCTACGAGCTCGACGCGCTCGGAGAGATGATCCGCATCGACGCGATCCGCGAGTTGCGCCGCGACCTGCACATGCGCCCGTTCGAAGCCGACCGGCGCGTCTATCTCGTGCACCACGCGCACCTGATGAACGAGGACGCGGCCGACGCGCTGCTCAAGGATCTCGAGGAGCCGCCGCCGTACGCGGTGATCGTGCTGATCGCCGACGACCTCGGCTCGCTGCCGGAGACGATCCGCTCGCGCTGCCAACTCGTCCCGTTTCGGCGACTCTCGGAGAAGGCGATCCGCGCGCTCGTCGACGCACGCGTGCCGCAGCTCGACGACGCGGCGCGCAGCGCACTGGCGCGCGCCGCCGGGGGCCGGCTCGACCGGTTGGAGCGGCTGCTCGATCCGGCGTCGGTCGAGCGCCGCGATGCGTTGATCGCGCAGGCGCGCGCCGCCTACCGTGACGCAGAGTTCGACGCGACCGCTGCTGCGGCGGTGTTGATCGCGAACGCGCAGGCGTGCGCGACGGAAGCGCGTGCGCTGGAGGAGGCGCGGATCGAAGGCCTCGACCTGCCGTCGCGCGAAGCGGAGACGCGGGTGAAGCGCGCGGCGCGCGGCGCGGAGCGCGAGGAGCTGCTCGCGCAGCTCGAAGAGCTCGGCACCTGGTATCGCGACCTCGTGGCGGTCGCCGTCGGCGCCGGCGCGGCGGCGGTACACCTCGACAAGCTGTCGCTGCTCGAGGAGGACGCGACACGCGAGCGGTTGAACGGCGCGGAGCGTGCGGCCGAAGCGGCGCGCGAGTCGTGGCGCGCTCTCGAGGAGTTCAACCTGGCGCCGCAACTCGCGCTCGAGTCGCTGTTCCTCCAGGTCTCGCGCGAGCTCGCTTAGCTATCGTCGGTCGGGATGGCGGACGACTTTCGGGTGACCGTGACGTTCGACGACCCCGCGAGCGTTGGCCGACTCACCGACCGTCTGCGGGCTCATCGGGTCGAGGAAAAAGCCCGCGCCCGGCTGGGCGGGCGG
>JAICUZ010000368.1 GCA_025935595.1 Burkholderiales bacterium | reverse complement strand
CTCCGTCAAAGGGATCGGAGATGACGTTGTCGACCGCCTGGCGGAGCCAGCGCACATCCTCCCCGCGCAGCGCGGCCAGAGCCGCGACCGCACACGTGTAGCTCGCCGTGTGGCAGTACGACTCCTCGATCTCGGGCGTGACGACGATCACCTCTTCCGCCAGCTCGGCAATCGGCCCCTTCTCCGTCCCGGTGATGAGCCACACCGGTCCGTCGAAGGCCTGCGCCGCCTCGAGCGTCAGCTTCGTCTCGCCCTCGTGGCTGACCGCGACCATGAGGTCGGCCTGCGGCGGTGAGAGCACAGCCTCGAGCGCCTGGTAGGCCTCGCCGCCGGTCTGCGCGGCATGGAACGACGTGCCGCAGCCGGTGAAGACGACGCGCCGCTCCCCGAACCGCCGGTCTCCCACGCGGTCGGGCACGCCGCGAAGCCATTCGGGCTGGGCTTGAATCGCCGCGCGTGTGAGCTCTCCGGCCATGGTGAAGGGCGAAGCTACCATGCGCCCATGGACGGGTACCGCTACGTCTACACGCAGGAGGTCGCGTTCCGCGACCTCGACGCGTTCGGCCACGTCAACAACGGCGTGTACCTCACCTACGTCGAGAACGCGCGCATCGGCTACGCGCGCGACGTCATCGGCATCGATTCGCTCGAGGGCCTGCTCATGATTGTCGCGAGCGTGAAGATCGACTTCCGCTCGCGCGCGAACCTCGGCGACACGCTCGAGATCGGCGCGCGGACGACGCGCGTCGGCACGAAGAGCTTCGACCTCGAGCACGAGATCCGCGCTCAGGACGGGCGCCTGGTCGCCGAATGCCAGTCGACGCTCGTCGCCTTCGACTACGACGCGGACGAGACGATGCCAATCCCGCCCGAGTGGCGGGAACAAATCGAAAACTACGAATCAAGGAGCGCTGCGGCCACGTGAACGCATTCGAGAAGACAGTCCTTCCCAACGGCCTTCGGGTCGTGACCGCCCCGATGCCGCAGGCGAAGTCGGTCGCCTGCTTCGTCATGCTCGCAGCGGGCTCCCGCTACGAGACGAAGGAGACGAACGGGATCGCCCACTTCGCCGAGCACATGTTCTTCAAGGGCACCGAGCGGCGCCCGACGGCCCGGGAGATCGCGGGCGAGATCGATTCCATCGGCGGGGAGTTCAACGCCTTCACCGGGAAGGAGTACACGGGCTACTACGTCAAGTGCGCGGCCGAGCACCGCGACGTGGCGCTCGACGTCCTCGTCGACATGCTGCGCCACTCGAAGTTCGATCCCGAGGAGATCGAGCGCGAGAAGGGCGTCATCGTCGAGGAGATGAACATGTACTACGACACTCCGCGCGACTTCGTCGACGGGGTCTACGACGAGCTTCTCTACGGCGACCAGCCGCTCGGCTGGGACATCATCGGCCGCAAGGAGACCGTGCGCGCGGCCGAGCGCGACACGTTCTTGGGCTATCTGGACAAGTGGTACCGCGCGCCCCGCATGGTGGCCGGGATTGCAGGCAACCTCGGCGACGACCTGAACGCGCGTCTCGAGGACCTGCTCGGCGATGTGCCCGACGGCGAGACGGGACAGGCGCAGCCGGCGGAGTGGTCTCAGGATGCGCCGCAGGTGAAGCTGCACACGAAGCAATCCGACCAGGCGCACATCCGGATCGGCGTGCACAGCTACCCGCTCGACCACCCGGACCG
>JAICUZ010000038.1 GCA_025935595.1 Burkholderiales bacterium | reverse complement strand
GCCGTAGCAGCCGAGGGTCGTCTCGGCGACGATCTCAGCCACGGCCTCGCGTGCGATCGTGAGTCGGCCGTGCTCGAGCTCCAGCGTCAGGTCGTCCGCCACGGCTCCGATTAGACCCTAACCGGCCGGACCTCGGTTGCGCCCCCGGGCGTATCGTTTGCCACATGCAGGTTCGCCGCTTCTCCGCCACCCTGCTGCTCGCGCTCCTGTGGCCGAACACGCCCGGCCAGCCGCTTCGGCTCCAGCACTTCACGCCGCTGTCGCTGAGGCCGGTAGGCCCTCCGCTGAAGCTCGACTACAGCGCGTTCACTGGCTTCCAGAGCTTCGCCTGGAGGAACGGCTCCGTGGTCGTGCGCCTGCCCGAAGCGATCGAGGTGATTGACGGGTCGTCGTTCACGGTCACGGAGCGGTTCACGTTCAGGCGGAAGGACACGTGCGCGGTCGACCTCGACGGCGCGACGGTCGTTGCGCTCACTGGCTGCGGCAGGGCGAAGTCGCAGGCACTCACGGTGTGGCGGCTCGAACCCGCATCGCGCCGGGCGATCCGGGTGTCACGGCTCGCTCCACTCACCTGGCCCGTGAGCCTCGCCGTCGGCGACGGCGACTGGTTCGTCGCACGCGGCAACGGCACGGTCGACGTGATCGACCTGCAGACAGGCCGCGTGACGACGCACCGACCTCGACGAACGCTGGCGAAAGGCGCCGCGGGGTATCGCGAGGCGTCGTGGCTCGGCGAGCACCGCCTCGCATTGGGCGGAACCGTCGTCGACGTCCGCACGTGGCGCAAACGGACGATCGCGCTCGGTGCGCAGCGGCTCGAAGCCATCGACGGCTACGTGATCGCGCACGGAACGAACGGCATCACCGTCTTCGACGACTCGCTCGACCTGTACCGCCGCTTCGCGACAGGCCGCGTGATCGACCGCGTCGGGCTCGGCGGCGGCGTCATCTACGCGCAGATCGGCCTTGCCTGGGACCGCTGGGACCTCCGGACAGGGAGGCACCTCGGCATCGTCCTGCCGGACACGCCCTGGCTCGTGCAGCTCCTGAGCTAGACGGCCTTGGTGACCTTGCCGCCCTTGAGGCAGCGGGTGCACACGTAGGCGCGGGTCGGCGAGCCCTTCAGCATGATCCGGACCCGCTGGAGGTTCGGGTCGAAACGGCGCTTCGTGGCGACCATCGAGTGCGAGCGGTGGTTCCCGAAGGCCGGCTTCTTGCCGCAGATTGCGCAGACCTTGCTCATCGCGGGCCGCAGTGTAGCGGCTAGGTGCGAGCGCTGGCCCGCAGGCGCGCGAACAGGTCGGCCATCTCGAGCGCCGAGCGCACCGCCTCGGCCGCCTTGTGGATCCGCGCCTCGGCCTGCTCGACGGTGTCGACCGTGAGGACGCCGAAGGCGACCGGGACTCCGGTCTCGATCGCCGCGAGCTGCAGCCCGGATGCGCATTCGGACGCGACGTAGTCGAAGTGCGGCGTCTCGCCGCGCACGACGGCACCGAGCGCGACGATGCACGCGTAGCGGCGCGTCTTCGCGAGCGCCATCGCTGCGAGCGGCAGCTCGAACGCCCCCGGCACCGGCACGACGGTGATCGCGTCCTGGGAGACCCCCGCGTCGGTGAGCGCGTCGAGCGCACCCTGCAGCAGCTTGTCGGTGACACCGCCGTTGAAGCGCGAGACGACGACGCCGACCGAGCGGCGCTTGCCGAGCGGCGTGCCCTCGAGCACCGCGAAGCCGTCCGGCACCTGGACCTCGCCGCGCACGTGCTCGACGCTGACGCCTTCCGCCGGCGCGTCCTCGATCACCGACGACGACTCGGCCGCGGGCCAGCCCTCGAACGGATCGGGCTGCGGCTCTTGCGGTGCCGCGTCGGTGTCGGGCTGCTGCTCGTCGATCTCGCTCATTCGGGCGGCTCCGGTTCGTAGTCGGGGAGGTTCTTCAGATCCTGGTGATGCAGGCGGTGACCGAGCTTAGCCCGCTTGGTGGCCAGATACGCCCGGTTCTCCGCGCGCGGAACGACCTCGATCGGCACCTGCTCGACGACCGTCAGGCCGAAGCCGTCGATACCGGTCAACTTCTTCGGGTTGTTCGTGAGGATGCGGATCGTCGTCAGGCCGAGGTCGGCGAGGATCTGGTTGCCGATCCCGTAGTCGCGCGCGTCGGCGGGAAAGCCGAGCTCGACGTTCGCCTCGACCGTGTCGAGCCCCTGCTCCTGCAGCTCGTACGCGCGCAGCTTGTTGAGGAGGCCGATGCCTCGACCCTCCTGCGCCATGTAGAGCAGCACCCCGCTGCCCTCGGTCTCGATCTGCGCGAGTGCATGCTCGAGCTGTTCACCGCAGTCGCAGCGAAGCGAATGGAACACATCGCCGGTGAGGCACTCGGAGTGCACGCGGACGAGCACGTTCTCGGCGCCGTCGACGTCGCCCTTCACGAGCGCGACATGCGTCTTGCCGGTGAGCTTTTCGCGGAACGCGACCGCCTGGAACTCACCGAAGTCGGTCGGTAGCCGAACCGCGGCGCCGCGCTCGACGAGCTTCTCGTGCCGGCGGCGATACTCGACGAGGTCCGCGACGGTGATCATCTTGAGCCCGTGCCGCTCGCAGTACGGGACGAGATCGCCGACACGGGCCATGGTGCCGTCGTCGTTCATGATCTCGCAGACGACGCCGGCAGGCGCGAGCCCGGCGAGCCGCGCGAGGTCGACCGCCGCCTCGGTCTGGCCGATCCGCTCGAGCACGCCTCCCGGCTTCGCGCGCAGCGGGAACACGTGGCCCGGCTGCACGAGGTCGCGCGGCGTCGAGTCGGGATGGATCGCCACCTGGATCGTCCGGCTGCGGTCGGCGGCGGAGATGCCGGTCGTCACTCCCTCGCGCGCCTCGACGCTGACGGTGAACGCGGTGCCGAGCGGCGCCTCGTTGTGGTCGGTCATGGGGCGCAGCCCCAGTTCGTCTGCCCGCTCCTCGGTGAGGCAAAGACAGATGAGCCCGCGCGCGTGTGTCGCCATGAAGTTGATCACTTCCGGTGTCGCGAACTGCGCAGCGATCGTCAGGTCGCCTTCGTTCTCCCGACCCGGATCGTCGACGACGACGACCATCCGGCCTTCGCGGATCTCCGCGACGGCCTCTTCGATCGTGGCGAACGGCGTCGTGACGGTCACGAGGCGAAGGCTAGACGGTAGAGCACGTGCCTCCGGAGTCGGGGGTCGTCCACGCGCGGATGGTCGAAGTCGTCCTTCGGGTCGTGCGTCATGCCGATCCGCTCCATCACCTTTCGCGAACGCAGATTGGTCGTGGCCGTGAACGAGATGACCTCGTCGAGCCGGAGCTCGTCGCGGGCATACGCAAGCGCCGCCTGCGCGGCCTCGGTGGCGTACCCGTGTCCCCACGCGTCGCGAGCAAGACGCCAACCGATCTCGACGCCCGGCATGAAGTTCGGTTCGTTCAGCCCGACGAACCCGATGAACGTTCCGTGGGCGTCGACCGCCCACAGCCCCCAGCCGCGTTCGTCAATCGTCCGGATGTTGAAGTCGACGAACGCGTCGCTTGCCGCGCGCGACATCGTCGACGGGAAGTGCTCCATCACGACCGGGTCGGCGTTGAGCGCGGCGAACGGCTCGCGATCCTCCTCGCGCCATTGCCGCAGCAGGAGCCGCTCGGTGCGGATCACCGTGCGGTCAGCTTCTCGACGTACTTCGCGAGCACGTCGGCCTCGAGGTTCACGCGCGCGCCGGGCTCGAGCCGGCCGAGCGTGGTCGCGTCGAGCGTGTGCGGGATGAGTGCGACGGCGAAGCCCGAGTTGTCCGTACCCGCGATCGTCAAGCTCGTCCCCTGGACGGCGATCGAGCCCTTCTCGACGACGTAGCGGACGATGTCCGGCGGCGCGTCGAACCAGTGCAGCCCGTCCGCGATGCCGCGGAAGCTGCCGACACCGTCGACGTGGCCCTGGACGTAGTGGCCGCCGAGCGCGTCGCCGACGCGCAACGCCGGCTCGAGGTTGACGCCGGAGCCGGATGCAAGCGCGCCGAGACTGGTGCGGGAGAGCGTCTCCGGCACGGCGTCGAACGCGAGCGTGCCCGTGTCGAGCGCAACCACTGTCAGGCACACGCCGTCCACCGCGATCGAGTCACCGAGCTCGGCTTCGATCGTCGTCTGGATCACGAGGCGGCCGCTCTGCATCGAGCGCACGGTCCCGACCTCGCGGACAAGCCCTGTGAACAA
This sequence comes from Burkholderiales bacterium, assembly GCA_025935595.1. GTDB lineage: Bacteria > Actinomycetota > Thermoleophilia > Gaiellales > Gaiellaceae > PALSA-600. Next base: position 9,144 of record JAICUZ010000038.1, on the reverse strand, counting down.
CGTCAGTCCCCGTAGACGAGCGTCTCGACCGCCTCGCGGACGAGCACTTCGAGCTGGGCGCGCTCGCCGGGGGCTGTCGTCCCGAGCTCGGCGAGCAACTCGCGCACGGCCTCACGGCCCCCCGGTGCGAGCTCGTCCGTGTCGATCTCCTCGACCTTGCGGCGCAGCTCGTCGTTGCCGAGCTGGCGCGTCAGCCAGTGGCTGAGGTACGTGACGATCTGGTCGTCGGCGCGCTGCGAATCAGGGGTCGTGGACATAGGCTTCGAGAAGCACGTCTTCCCCGACCTGCCGCGTGGACAGCCGGACGAGCGTGCGCGGGGAGGGTAGCGAAGCGGGAAGCGCGGTCGGACCGGCGCCCACGAGTGTCGGCGCCGTGAAGAGCAGGATCTTGTCGACGAGATCTGCCTCGAGGAATGACGCCGCGAGCGTCGGGCCACCCTCCAGGAGCAGCGACTGGACGCCGTCCGCGGCGAGGGCACGCAACTCGTCGTCGATGGAACCGCTCCGGAGCTCGAGCCCTTCCGGGGCCGGCCCTTTCGAGAAGACGATGCGGCGCGGCTGCCCACGCGGCGTCGCGACGTCGCGGGCGTCGAGCCTCGGCGAGTCGGCGCGCGCCGTCCCGCCCCCCACGGCGACCGCGTCGACCTGGGCGCGCAGCTCGTGCACCGCGCGGCGGCTCTCCTCCCCCGTCACCCAACGTTCGCCCGGCACGGTCACACGGCCGTCGAGCGTCACCGCCGCCTTGTAGATCACGAACGGCCGCCGCTTTGCGACCCACGTTCGCCAGGCCTCGTTGACCGCGCGTGCCTCGAACGAGTCGACGAGCTCGACGTCCACGCCCTCGGCGCGCAGCCGCGCTGCTCCACCTGCAGCCTTCGAGTTCGGGTCGCTTGCCCCGTAGACGACCCGTGCGACGCCGGCGGCGAGGATCGCGTCCGTGCAAGGGGGCGTCGTGCCGTGGTGGTTGCACGGCTCGAGCGACACATACAGCGTCGAGTCATGCGCACGCTCGCCTGCGGCTGCGAGCGCGACGACCTCCGCGTGACGCCCGCCCGCCTCGGTCGCTCCTTCACCGACGACCTCGCCGTCGGAGAGCACGACCGCGCCCACGGTCGGCTTCGGGTACGCACGGTCGCGGGCGGCGCGCGCGAGCTCGACGGCGCGCGCGAGCGTCAACCGAGCGCCTGCACGAGGCTGCGGTAGGCCCCCGGCGGATCGCCGGCGGCGAAGATCGACGAGGCAGCGACGAGCAGCGTCGCGCCGTTCGCGTGCAGCTCGCGGATGTTCGCGTCACCGACGCCGCCGTCGACCTGGATGTGCACGCGCTCCGGCAGCAGTTCCCGCAGCCGCGCGACCCGACCGAAGGCGGCTTCCTGGAACGGCTGCCCGGAGTAGCCCGGGTGGATGCTCATACACAGGACGATGTCGGCCTCGGACGCGACGGCGGCGACGTCGTCCGGCGACGTCTCCGGGTTGAACGCGACACCGGCCTGCAGCCCCTGCGCCCGCGCCGCGGCGATCGTCGCCCCCACGTCGTCGACTGCTTCGAAATGGAACGTGACGCTGTCGCCGCCGGCCTTCTTCACCGGCTCGAAGTACTTCGCCGGGCTCTCGACCATCAGGTGGACGTCCATCGCACCGCCGCGCGCGTGGACCTGCGGAGTGATCGACTGCAGGACGATCGGCCCCATCGTGATCGGCTCGATGAAGTGCCCGTCGCCCACGTCGAAGTGGAAGACGCGGCAGTCCGCGTCGAGCAGCGCGTCGACCTGGTCGCCGAGATGCGCGAAGTCCGCGCCGTACAGCGACGGCTCGACCTCGGCGCCTCTGACCCAATCAGTCCACGTCATGACGGGATCGTACGGAGCCGCGCGATGAAGAAGCCGCTCGTGCGGTCGCGGTCGGGCCGCGTGAGCAGGAACTCCGGCCGCGTCGGATGGGCGTACTGCGGCCACTCCTCAGCGAGCGGGTCTACCACGAGGCCCGATGCGTCGACGATCGCCTCGTTCTCGTCGGCGTTCAGCGTGCAGACCGAGTAGACGATCGTGCCGCCGGGCTTCGTGCGCTCCGCCGCAGCACGCAGCAGCTCGAGCTGGAGCTCGGGAAGGGGACGCGCACGCCAGCGCAGGTCTGGGCGGCGCGCCAGCACGCCGAGGCCGGAGCACGGCGCGTCGACGATCGCGCGGTCGAAGCCGCTCTCCTCCAGCTCGCGCGCATCGACGTTGACGACGCGCACGTTCGGGCCGACGTTCTTCGCGAGCGCCGCCGCGCGACCCGGATGGATCTCGACCGCGGTGACCTCGCCGCGCAGCATCGTGGTCTTGCCGCCGGGCGCCGCGCACGAATCGAGGATCCGCTCGCCGTCTCGCGATCCGACGAGGAGCGCGGCCAGCTGCGAGGCGCGGCTCATCGGGCGCATGCGGGCCGGATCGACGCGCTCGACGATGTACGCACCTGGCACGTCGGTCGCCTCGCCGACCGGCTCGTCGGCCCGAACCTCGAGCGCCGGCGGCTCGTTCTGCGCGCGCATCAGTGAGAGCGACGCCTCGCCTCCGAAGTCGCGTGCCCAAGTCTCGGCGATCCAGTCGGGGTATGACTCCTTGACCGGCCCCTCCGGCAACGACGCGACGAGGCCGCGGAACCCTTGCGCGAGCCGTCGCATCACCGCGTTCGTGAACGGCACCGCTCGCTCGCGTCGGGCTGCGCGAACGAGCTCGACCGCGTCGTCGACGACCGCGTGCTCGGCCTGATCGGTGAATGCGAGCTGGTACGCGCCGAGTCGAAGCGACGCGCGCACGGGCGGATCGAGCTTGCGCACCGGCCGCTTGCCGAGATGCTCGATCCCGAAGTCGAGCGTGCGGGTGCGCTGCACGGTGCCGTAGGCGAGCCGTTGCGCGAGCGCGCGATCGCGGTCGTCGAGGCTCTCGACTGCGCTCGCGAGCGCACGATCCGCGTACGCGTCTTGCTCGAAGACACGCAGGACGACGTCGAACGCGGCTCGCCGCGCCGGAGCGATCACCGGAGGCCGCGGACGAACTCGTCGTAGCTCATGCGGTTGCGACCTGCCGCCTGGACGATTTCCGGCACGAGCTTGCCATCGGCGAGGCGCGCGCTCCAGATCGTCACCTGCCGCCCGTGCAGCTCGGTCCGCGCGCCGATGTGCGGCGAGAGCGCACGGATGCGCCGCCACGCGCCGAGCGGATCGGCCAGGTCGAGCTCGCGATCGGCGGGCGTGATCTTCTCGGCGTATGTCGACTCGCCTTCCTGCGGCTCGAAATGCGGATCCGCGAGCACGTCGTCGAGCAGCCGGGCGGCGACCTGCCCGGCGCGCAGGAACACCTGACCGGCGTCGTCCTCGCCGATCGCGAACCGCTCCTGCGCGGCGATCGGGCCGGCATCGAGCTCGGCGACGGTCTCGTGGATGGTCACGCCCGTCTCCTCGTCGCCGGCGAGGATGGCGCGCTCGACCGGCGCCGCGCCGCGCCACCGCGGCAGGAGCGACGGATGGACATTCAGGAACAGCGACTGCTCGAGCAGCCGCGGCGGGATGTACACGCCGTACGCGCACACGACGACCCGATCGACCGCTTCGGGGAGCTCCGGCTTCTCGGGTTGGTGCACCGCGATGCCGAGGCGCTCGGCCGATTCCTTCGCGGGCGGCGGTGCGAGCTTACGACCGCGGCCCTGCGGCGCGTCGGGGCGCGTGAGCAGGAAGACAATGTCGTGCGTGACGGCGAGGCGCTCGAGCACGTCGGCTCCGAGCGGCGCGGTCGCGGCGACGCCGATGCGCACTAGCTCACCTGAGTACGGCGCGCGGCCGCAGCGTCGAGAGCGCCTCCTTGCGGTGCTCGTCGTCGGTGCGGTCGATGATCAACACGCCGTCGAGGTGGTCGAGCTCGTGCTGCACCACGCGCGCGGCGTACTCGTCGAGCTCGACGCGGACGTCGGCACCGTGCTCGTCCTTGCCTTCGAGCACGAGCCGCGTCGACCGGTCGACCGGTACGCGCACGCCTTGCAGCGAGAGGCAGCCCTCCTCGTCGGACGACGTTTCCTCGCCGCGCTCGGCCACGACCGGGTTGACGAGCGCGCGCGGGCCTTCCTCGTCCGGCTCGTAGACGAACAGTCGGCGAAGGACGCCGACCTGTGTCGCCGCGAGCCCGACGCCCTGCGCGTCGTGCATCAGCGCGATCATCCGCTCGACGAGACGGCGCAGGTCGTCGTCGAAGTCCTCGACCTCGTGCGCCGCGAGGCGGAGGGCCGGGTCGCCGTACTGGCGGATCTGTGCGAGCGCGAGCTGCCGTCGAGCCTCCGTCTCGGCGCGCTCCTGTGTGTCCTCGTCGGGCTCGACGTCGTGGTCGTGATCGTCGTGCTCGTGATCGTGGTCGTGATCGTGGGCCACAGCGGCGCCAGTGTAATGGGCCTACACCGGGAAGCGGTCGAGAATCCACTGCGCGTCGAGCGGCTCCCGCGCGTAGGAGCGGCCGCCGACCTTGACGTAGTCGCGCGTCCGCGGGTCCATCGGCAGCCGCGCCTCGATCGGGTAGTAGCGGTTGTGACGTTCGATCAGGTCGTTGACCTCGCCGAAGTCCCAACGCTCCGCGAGGCGTCGCCAGGACGCATCGTCCTTCCGGTCGGCGTAGGCCTGCCCGAGGCGGATCGTCAGCGTCTCGATCTCATCGTCGATCTGTCGCAGCCGCCGCATGAACGGCAGCGGCCCACCGAGGGACGCGAGGTAGCGGTCGGGCTCGGCGCGGAAGCGCCGGATGCGGCGCGCGAGTGGCCGGCCCGTGAGCGGGTTGAGGTCGACCTCCTGGAGGAGCTTCGTCCGCTCGACGGCCGACGCAGGCGTGACGTCGCGGATCCCCCACTCGCCGATCACGTCTTCCGGGCGGCGCTTGGCCATCGCTACAAGCTTTGCGGATCGACGTCGACCACCGCGGTGAGCCCCGCTCGGCGCATCGCCGGGGCTGCGGCAGACAGCAGGTGCGCAGCCTGAGACGCGATGCGCCGCGGCTGCGTCGTCTTCGCGACGAGCTGCGCGCGGTGCTTGCCTCGGAGCCGCAGGAGCGCCGCGGGACCGAGCAGCTCGGCGCCCTTCACGCCCGCTTTCAGCTCGTCGAGCGCGCGCACGACCGGCTCGATCGCCGGACCTGCCACCACGATCCGCACGAGGTGCGCGAACGGCGGGTACTCGAGCGCACGCCGCCGCTCGAGCTCTTCCGTCAGGAACCGCTGCACGTCATGGCGCGCCGCGTGGACGACCGGCCGCGCCTCCGGCTGGAACGTCTGGACGAGCACGCGCCCCGGCGCGTCGCGACCGCTCCGGCCCGCGAGCTGCGTGATCAGCTGGAACGTCCGCTCTTCGGCACGAAAGTCGGGTAGGCCGAGGCCCGTGTCGACGTCGACGACGGCTGCGAGCTCGACGCCTGCGAAGTGGTGGCCCTTCGCCACCATCTGCGTGCCGAGCAGCACCGCGCCCTTCGCTTCGGCGAAGCGCGCCAGTGACGCGGCGAGCTGCTCCGGCTTCGCGACTGCGTCGGCGTCGAGTCGGATCAGCTCGAGGTCGGGCAGCTCCCGCGCGAGATCTCGCTCGAGCTTCTGCGTCCCGGCGCCGAGCCGCGCCAGGTCGGGTGACCCGCAGGCCGGGCAGAGAGGCGGCGCCTCGCGTGCGAAGCCGCAGTGATGGCAGCGGAGCGAGCTGTCGCCGTGCAGCACGAGGGCGACGTCGCAGTTCGGGCAGCGGATCGTCGTGCCGCAGGCCCGGCAATGCAGGGCCGGCGCGACGCCGCGGCGGTTCAGGAGCAGGATCGCCTTGCTCCTGTTCTCCGCGACCCGGCGCAGCGCGTCGAGCAGCGGCGCAGACAGCGGATAGCCGGCCTCGCGGCGCAGGTCGACGACGCGCACCGGCGGCAGGGACGCCCCGATCCGGCCGCCCAGCTCGAGCCGCTCCAGCGCGGCCCACGACTCCGGCCGCGGCGTCGCCGACCCGTACACCGCCACCGCCCCTTCCAGCGCGGCGCGCTTTGCGGCGACCGTGCGCGCGTCGTAGCGCGGGTCGGAGTCTTGCTTGTACGAGGGATCATGCTCCTCGTCGACGACGATCAGCCCGAGCCCGCGGATCGGCGCGAACACCGCCGAGCGCGCGCCGACCACGATCCGCGCCTCGCCGCGCGCGATGCGCTCGCGTTCGTCGCGGCGCTCGGCGTCGGTGAGTGCCGAATGGACGATCGCGACGCGGTCACCGAACCTTGCACGCACTCTGCCGACGGTCTGCGGCGCGAGCGCGATCTCCGGCACGAGGATGATCGCGCCGAAGCCGCGCTCGAGCATCGCCGCGCACGCCTGGAGATAGACCTCGGTCTTGCCCGAACCGGTCGCCCCGTGGAGGAGGACGTTGCCGGGGCCGCCGTCGACGATGCGCGCGATCGCCGCACGCTGTGCGTCGGAGAGCTCGGCGGGCTCGGCCTCACCGCCGAGCGCCTGCCGTTCCGCCGGCGGCGCCTGCTCCTTGCGACGTTTCGGCGAGACCGGAGCGACGAGTGCGAGCGCACGCGCGGGCGTCGAGCCGTAGTAGTCGGCAAGCCAGAGCGCGAGCTCGACGAGCGTCGGCGGAACCTCGCCGACGACGGCCTCGATCGGCCGCGCCTCGACGCCTTCGGGCGGCGCGTCCACGATCTCCGTGACGATGCCGCGCGCGCGCGAGCGGCCGAACGGGACGCGCACGATCGCGCCGATACCGACCTCGTCGGGAACCTCGTACGTGAACGCCCGCGCGACGGCCCGGGCCGTCACGAGCGGGAAGACCTCCGCGTAGGGCACTACGACTCGGCGGGCTGCTCGTCGCGCGCCCGGCGGCGACGCGCGCCGAACGACAGCGTTCGCGCCATCAGCCCGATCGCGATCACGCCGAGCACGAGGTTCGCGATCGTGATCGCGATGTTCATGCCGACGCTGAACGCGAGCAGAAGCGTCTTCGAGATCGCCGACTTGCGGAAGAGGTAGACGATCAGGCCCTGCTTCGTCCCCGCCCCTCCCGGCGTTGCGGGGAACAACGTCGAGAGCGAGTCGACGACCTGCGCGAGGAGTGCGTTGTGGAGGGTGGCATGGACGTGGAACGCACGCAGGAAAAAGAAGAGGGACGCAATCCGGAGCACCCAGGAGATCGCCTGCGGGACGATCACGCCGAACACGAACTTGCGACGGTTGCCGAGGATCGCGAAGCCGAGACGCACGCGACTCCAGAACTCTTCGACGCGGCGACGCGCCCACAACGTGAGGATGAGCGCGACGACGGCGAGCACGGCGAGGCCGATCCCCGTGGCGATCTCGTGCCGCAGCAAGAACTTCCAGTCGACGGTGGGGATCCGCGAGTAGACCTGGTGCGTCGGCAGCACGCCGATCGAAAGCGCCCAGATCATCAAGCAGCCGGCGACGACGAAGTCGAACATCGTCTCGACGACGAGTGTCGACGCCAGCGTCGGGTACGTCGCCTCCTGCATGCGGTGCTTGACGAGGTAGAGCTTGATCACGTCGCCGCCGCGCGCAGGTGCGATCGAGTTCACGCCGACGCCTGCGACGTACGCGCCGAGCGCCGAGCGGTACTTCAGCCCGCCACCGGGATACGACGCGCGGATGATGTTCTGCCACGCGCGCCCGCGGAAGAGCAGCTTCACGACGTGACAGGCAAGCGCGAGCCCGAGCGGCGCCCACGCCACCTGGCTCAGGTGGTTGACGAAGACTCCGACCGCGTGGAAGAAGGCGCCGATAGCGCCCTAAGGTAGATCAGGCTCCGGCGGCGACCAGGACCCAGTCCGTGCCGAAACCGAGCATGAGCCCGAGCAGCAACGACCAGGCGACGAGCGTCGGCATGGAGAAGCGCCGGCAGACTTCGAACAGCTGGATGACGACGTAGAGGATCGAGCCGCCGGCGACCGCGAAGAACGCGACCTCGAGCGCCGGGCTGACCCAGGCCTGGCCGATCAGCGTGCCGAGGAACGTCGGGCCGCCGCCGATCAGGCCCATCAGGCCGAGGAAGCCCCAGCTCGGCCGCTCCGCCTCGCCGGACATCGGGCCGACGATGCCGAAGCCCTCGGTCGTGTTGTGCAGGCCGAAGCCGATGATGAGGACGAGCGCGAGGCTCAGCTCTCCGGCCGCGGCCGACTGCCCGATCGCGAGGCCCTCGCCGAAGTTGTGCAGGCCGATGCCGGTCGCGATCAGGAGGGCGAGCCGGCGACCCGGCGTCAGGCTCTCCACCCAACCGTGCCGTTCGAACTCGTCGAGCGCTGCAGCGCCGGGGCCGACGAGCGGCGTCGACCGCTTGTTCTTCAGCCAGTTGTCGTAGTAGACGAGGCTCATCAGTCCGACGGCGAAGCCGAGGCTCAGCAGCGTGGCGTAGCCGGCGAATGCAGCCCATTTGTGATCCTCGAGGTGCGCCTCGACCGGCTCGACACCGTGCGAGACGACGTCCCAGAAGAGGAACACGAGGATCCCGGTCGCGACCGCGGAGAGCGCGGCGCGCATCTTCGGCGAGACATCGTTAAGGCGTCCCATCGGCAGGCCCACGTAGATCGTGAAGCCGGCGATCGCGCCGAGGATGAGGGTCTGAGCGGTGCTCATGTAAGGGTGACCTTACAGAGGGTAGCCAAAGCTAGGATCGCGTCAATGGCCAACCACGGCGTCGACGAGTACCTCGAAACCATCTACTTCCTCGCCTTTCCGATCGGCGAGTACCGGCCGGCGGGAACGCGGACGACACAGGCGATCGCCTCGCGCGTCGCCGAGATGCTCGGCGTCTCCCGCGCCTCGGCCGGCGAGATGTTGAAGCGGCTCGAGGCAGACGGGCTCGTGGAGCGCGGTGAGCACAAGGAGGCGCTCCTCACTGAGGCAGGCGCCGAGCGCGCGCGCCAGGTCGTGCGGAAGCATCGGGTGATCGAGCGGCTCCTGACCGACTTCATGGGCTACACGGCCGCCGAGGCGCACGTCCACGCGGACGAGCTCGGCGGCACATTCACCGACGAGATGATCGACCGGATCGCCGAGAAGCTCGGCCGGCCCGAGCGCTGCCCGCACGGCTGGCCCGTCGACCCCGACGTCGAGCAGGCGGAGACCGTCCACCTCGCGCCGCTCGCCGCGCTCGAGCCCGGC
>JAICUZ010000193.1 GCA_025935595.1 Burkholderiales bacterium | reverse complement strand
GTTCGCGACGGCGAAGCGGACGGGCGAGCGGGGCCAGTTCCACCTGCTCTACCCGAACACGGGCATCAACGTCTTTCCCGGCCCCGCGAACCTGTCGATCGGCCCGATCTCGCCGAGCGGCGCCGGCCGCACCGAGCGGTACCTCGACTACTTCTTCGCGCCCGACGCCGACTCCGGCTGGCGGGAGGAGTTCTTCGCCTTCGACGACCAGGTCGGCCGCGAGGACACCGCGCTCGTCGAGTCCGTGCACCGCGGGATGGCCTCGGGCGTGCTCGACCACGGCCGCCTGCTGCTGAACGCCGAGCCGCTCCTGGCGGCGTTTCAGTCGTGGGTGAGCGAGTCGATACGCTGAGCTTCCCCACCCTCAGGAGAGATAGAGACGATGCGCAAGAGGATCCTGTTGCTCGCGAGCCTCGTTGCGGCGCTGGCCGCGCTCGGCGCGCTCGCGAAGGCGAACCACGCCGCCGCGCGGGTCGTCGCCTCATGCCCGACGGTCAAAGACGGGCAGCTGACGATCGGCACCGACAACCCGGCCTACCCGCCCTGGTATGCCGGCGGCACCAAAGGCTCGAAGTGGAAGATCAACAACCCGGCCACCGGGAAGGGCTATGAGTCCGCCGTCGCCTACGCGATCGCCGGAAAGCTCGGCTACCCAAAGACCAAGGTGTCGTGGACGTACATGCCGTTCAACAAGGCGTTCGCGCCCGGCGCGAAGTCGTTCGACTTCGACATCAACCAGATCTCGATCACGCCCGCGCGCGCGAAAGTCGTCGCCTTCAGCAAGTCGTACTACGACGTGAATCAGGCGATCGTCGTCAACAAGGGCACGAAGATCGCGGCGGTGCGGAGCATCGCCGGCCTGCGCTCTTACAAGCTCGGTGCCCAGCTCGGCACGACGAGCTACCAGTTCATCAAGAGCCGGATCAAGCCGTCGCAGACGGCCGCCGTTCCCAGCTCGAACGCCGCCGCGGTGCTCCTGCTGAAGAACAAGCAGATCGACGGCCTCGTCGTCGACCTGCCGACCGCGTTCTACGTCACGGCCGTCCAGGTGCCGAACAGCAAGATCCTCGGCCAGTTCGAGAACACCGCCGGACAGACGACCGACCGATTCGGCGTCGTCCTACAGAAGGGCAACCCGCTCCTCGCGTGCGTGAACAAGGCGATCACGACGCTACGCGCCAACGGCACGTTGAAGAAGCTCCAGCAGACGTGGCTGGCGAAGGCGACCGGCGCGCCGATCTTGAAGTAGACCGAGCGCGCGGTTCGCGCCTGGTCGGCAGCTTGCGCTCCGGCGGCGACAGCCGCCGGAGCGTGGCGATCGCACTCGGCTCGACCGCGGTGTTCTTCGTCGTGGTCGCGGTGGCGATCACGCACGCGCCCGGCTGGCCGGAGGTGCGCCGCCAGTTCTTCGACTGGGGCGAGTTCAAGGCGACGTTCCCGGAGGTCGCGCGCGCCTTCCTCCTGAACGTGAAGATCTTCTGCATCGCGGAGGTGTTGATCCTCGTCTTCGCGCTCGTTCTCGCGGTGCTCCGCAGCCTTCCGGGCCCCGTGTTCTTCCCGCTTCGCGCCCTCGCGATCGTCTACGCCGACCTGTTCCGCGGCATCCCGACGATCCTCGTGATCGCGATGCTCGGCTTCGGCGCCCCCGCCCTCGGGCTCAGCTACATCCCGAAGTCGGTGATTTTCTGGGGGATCGTCTCGCTTGTGCTGATCTACAGCGCGTACGTCAGCGAGGTGTATCGCGCGGGCATCGATTCGATCCATCCGAGCCAGGAGGCGGCGGCGCGCTCGCTCGGGCTCTCACGAGGGCAAACGCTGCGGCGCGTGATCCTGCCGCAGGCCGTGCGCCGCGTCATCCCGCCGCTCCTCAACGACTTCATCGGGCTGCAGAAGGACACGGCCCTCGTCGGGACGCTCGGCGCGATCGAGGCGTTCCAGCAGTCGCAGATCGACACGAACGCGACATTCAACTTCACCGCGTACCTCTCGGCGGCGGTGCTCTTCGTCGCGATCACCATCCCGCTCGCGCGGTTCACGGACTGGCTCGTCCTGCGGGATCGCCGTCGACGTGTCGCCGGAGGGACGACGTGAGCGCCCTTGCGGTCGAGCGGTTGACGAAGTCGTTCGGCAAGCACGTCGTGTTGCGCGGCGTCGACCTCGAGGTCGCCGAGCACGAGGTGGTGGCGCTGATCGGTGCGTCGGGCTCGGGCAAGTCGACGCTGCTCCGCTGCATCAACCTGCTCGAGGCGATCGACGAAGGCCGCATCTTCCTCGCCGACCGGGAGATCACCGGCGCGCGAGACGTGAACGCGGTGCGCCGCAGGATCGGGATCGTCTTCCAGTCGTTCAACCTGTTTCCGCACATGAACGTCATGCGCAACGTGACGCTCGCGCCGCGCGACGTGCTCGGGCTGTCGAAGGCGGAAGCGGAGACGCGCGCGGTCGAGCTGCTCGACCGGTTCGGCCTCGCCGACAAGCGACTCGAGTATCCGGATCGGCTCTCTGGCGGTCAGCAACAGCGCGTCGCGATCGTGCGCGCGCTCGCCATGCGACCCGAGCTGATGCTGCTGGACGAGGTGACGAGCGCACTCGACCCGGAGCTCGTCGCCGAGGTGCTGCAGGTGATCGGCGAGCTCGCGCAGGGAGGCATGACGATGGTGCTCGCGACGCACGAGATGTCGTTCGCGCGCGACATCGCGAACCGGGTCTGCTTCCTCGACGAGGGCCGCATCCTCGAGGTCGGAACGCCGGACGAGATCTTCACGAACCCGAAGGAGCCGCGGACGCAGCAGTTCCTCGAGCGGATCATCAAGGCGCGACGGCTGTAGTCCCCAGTCGCTGCGGCAGCCCGAAGACCGTCGCCAAACGAGGGTGACGGAACTGTGACAGGTCATCCAGATCTTCTGTCTGCGACCCACGAACGACCCAGGAATTCGCCGCCAAACGACGGTTACGAAGTGCGCACACGATCGTGCCTAGAGACGCACGCGCAGGCTCTCGGCGGCGAGCTCGAGCTCGCCGCCGAGGGCACGGATCACCGAGATCGCGACGAGGGAGCCGAGGTCGCGCACTTCCTCTCCGGTCACGATCGGCGCCGCCGCCGCAGTCACCGGCGAGAGGGAGAGCTCGCGGCCGGCGACGCTCCACCGAACCTGCTCGACGGGCCCGTGGCGCAACGCAGCGACGGCCAGCGACCGTAGCGCCGAGCGAAGGGCGTCCACGTCGGTGTCGATCGCCGCCCCTGTCCCCTCGACGACCACCCGCACGTCGTCCCCACGAGCCAGCTCGGCGGTGTCGGCCTCGCGCAACGCCGGCTCCCAACGGCCCGCCTCGATGCGGGCCGCCGCACCGAGCTCGTCGAGGAGCTCGGTCATCTGCTGTGAGGCCTCCTCGATCATCCCGAGGTAGCGGCCGGTCCGTTCGTCGTGCTGCTCCATCCGGGTCAGCGTGCGCGCGAAGCCGTAGATCGTCGCGAGCGGTGTGCGCAGGTCGTGGCAGGCCAGCGAGACGAGGCGGGGAAAACGAGTGTCCTCCATCGGCGCGCTACGGTTGTACCCGATGGCGGGCACACGGGACGACCTGACCCTCGACCTGCAGGCGTCGACTCCCGACGTCCAGCTCGGGCTCACGCGTGCGGGCGTGACGGGTGTCCAGAAGGCGATCCGGATCCGCCACGATGGGCACGAGAAGACGTTCGCGGCCGAGATCTCCTGCACCGTCGACCTCGATCCCGCCCAGAAGGGCGTCCACATGTCGCGATTCCCGGAGCTGTTCGGCGAGGCGATCGACGCGGTCGTGATCGGCGAGGCCTTCCTCGTCGAGACACTCGCGCAGCACATCGCGGCGCACATTGTCGAGCGTCAGGGTGCGCTCCGCGCCGAGGTGCGCATCGAGGCGCAGTACCCGCTCGAGCGCCGAACTCCCGTCACCGAACTTCCGACGCAGGAGATCGCGAAGCTGATCGGGATCGCCGCCGCCTCGCCGGACCGCGTGCGGCGTGTCGTCGGCGTCGAGGCGTGGGGCATCAACGCGTGCCCGTGCGCGCAGGGTCTCGTCCGCAACTCTGCCGCCGGCCGCCTGCTCGAGGCGGGCTTCGCGGACGACGATATCGAGCGCATCCTCGAGCTCGTTCCGCTTGCGACGCACAATCAGCGCGGCAAGGGAACGCTGCTCGTCGGCACCGAGTCGCAGATCAACGCCGAGCATCTCGTCGAGATCGTCGAGCACTCGATGAGCTCGCCGGTCTACGAGCTGCTGAAGCGCCCCGACGAGCTCTTCGTCGTCGAGCACGCCCACCTGCAGCCACGGTTCGTCGAGGACTCCGTGCGCTTCGCTCTGAAGGCGACGATCGACCGTTATCCGGATCTCGCGGACGGCGACTTCCTGTTCGCGCAGCAGTTGAACCTCGAGACGATCCACCGGCACGACGTCCTGGCCGAGCGGACCGGAACCGTCGCCGAGCTGCGGGCGGAGCTGGCGGGGCGCACCGCGGCGCCGCACACCGAGCTGCGCGACTGGCTCAGCGCCTAGCGCTTCCTGAAGATCGCCCGCGCGCGGATGTGGAAGTCCGTTTTCGGACGGCACGTTGCGATGCGCACCGTCGCGCAGTCGCCCGTCCACGACGCGAACCTCCAGCCTTTCGCCGGCACGGCGCGAAGGATGAGCCGCGAGCCGGCCGCGAACGTCATGCCGCACTTCGGGACGCACGTGACGGCGCCCTTCCCCGTCCGCGTGAGCGCGACGGGTATGCGCGACGGGCCGAACGTCGCCGTCACAGAGACAGGGCCTCCGAGCGTGGCGTTGCAGTCTCCGCGTCCGGCACACGCACCTGTCCAGCCGACGAAGCGCTTGCCGCGGGCCGCCTGGGCGAGCAGCGCCGTCTCCGTGCCGCCGTCCCACTGCGTCGTGCACGAGGTCGTGCAGACGATGCCGGGCACGACGCTCGTGACCACGCCCGCGCCGGAGATCCTCACCGTCAGCGGCACGCTCGGCGCGGCTGCGAGATGGAGCCAGGCCGAGTCCTGCACGTCGTCCCAGTTGCCCGGGTGAGCGTAGTAGTCGTCGTGGTTCGCGTCGAGAACGAGCTGGGCGAGAGGCGCCCCGGAGGCGTACGGATAGAGCACGTCCTGGGTCGAGTCGCAGGGATGGCCCGCATCACCCGGGCACGCGTTCGGTGCGCCCGAGTTGGGC
>JAICUZ010000298.1 GCA_025935595.1 Burkholderiales bacterium | reverse complement strand
TCCGACGTTCTCGAGCGAAGTGGACGCCGCGATGTCCGCGCTCACGGCCGCCGGGGCGAAGAACGTCATCTGGCTGACACTGCGCGAGTCGAGAGCGCCGTACCCGACCTTCAACACGGTCCTCGAAGAAGCGCAGGAGCGCTGGCCACGGCTCGTGCTCGTCGACTGGAACGCCGCGAGCCGGCGCAACCCGTCCTGGTTCCAGAACGACTACGTCCACCTCACGCGCCTCGGCGGCCTCGCGATGGCACACCTGGCGCACGGGGCGGTGATGCGGATCTTCGACCCGCTCCACGTGATCGCGACGCCGCTGTGGCTGCAGAAGAGCCGGCCCCAGACGATGCGGCTGCAGGCTGCGGGCGGCACGCCTCCGTACAGCTGGCATGTCGCCGCCGGACGGCCTCCTCGAGGCTTTCACCTGCTCGCCGACGGGACGCTGACGACCGAAGCGGGCCGGGACGCCTCGGTGCTCGTGACGGTCACAGACGCCGACGGCAGCACCGCGAACATGCGGGTCCTCGACCGTTGACCTCGTAGGATCGGCACATGGGCTTCTCGGGCTCGTTGATCCAGAACGCGATCTACATCGCGCAGCAGCCACCGGAGTGGCCCGTTGCGGCTGGGGACTGGGAGAGGGTGGCGGAGGAGCTGCTCGAGCCCGGCCCATTCGGCTACATCGCCGGAGGCGCCGGCGCCGAGTCCACGATGCAGGCGAACCTCGATGCGTTCGCACACTGGCGCCTTCGGCCGCGCATGCTCACCGGCAACGCGGTGCGCGACATCTCGGTCGAGGTGCTGGGAATGCGCTCGCCTGCGCCGTTCTTCCTGGCGCCGATCGGCGTGCTCTCGATCGCGCACGAGACGGGTGAGGTCGGCGTCGCCAAGGCGGCTGCCTCCTCGCGCGTGCCGATCGTGCTCTCGAGCGCATCGACCCACTCGCTCGAAGAGGTCGCAGAGACGAACGCGCCGCGCTGGTTCCAGCTCTACTGGGTGAACGACCGAGAGATCTGCGCGAGCTTCGTGCAGCGCGCGGAAGCCGCCGGGTACGGCGCCATCGTCGTCACCCTCGACACGCTCACCCTCGGGTGGCGGCCGCGCGACCTGCGCAATGCGTACCTGCCGTTCCTGCAGGGGCAGGGCTGCGGCCAGTTCTTCAGCGACCCTGTCTTCCGCGCGCGGCTCGACAAGAGCCCGGACGACGACCTGCTCACGGCCGCCGCCACGATGCTCGCGACGTTCCCCAACCTCGGCCTCGAGTGGAGCGACCTCGAGTGGCTGCGCGCGCAGACGGCGCTGCCGATCCTCGTGAAGGGCGTGCTCACGGAAGAGGACGCGCGCGAGGCGCTTGCGCACGGTGTCGACGGGATCATCGTGTCGAACCACGGCGGCCGGCAGGTCGACGGCGCCGTCGCGGCGCTCGATGCGCTCGTCGAGGTGCGGGAAGCGCTGCCCGAGGCGATCGTGCTGATGGACGGCGGCATCCGCTGTGCGTCCGACGTCTTGAAGGCGATGGCCCTCGGCGCCGACGCGGTGCTGCTCGGGCGGCCCTACGCCTACGCGCTCGCCGTCGGCGGCACCCGCGGCGTGGAGGAGCTGATCCAGAACCTGATGGCCGAGATCGACCTCGGGCTCGCGCTTGCGGGCGGCCACTCGATCCGCGATCTCGACCGCTCGTGGCTGACCAGGGTGTAGTCCTCGCTGCGCCCGGCGAGGTCGCGCTGGAGGCGATCGACGTCGACGAGCCGGGGCCGGGCGAGGTTCGCGTGCGGATCGACGCGACCGGCGTCTGCCACAGCGATCTGCACGCCATCCAGGAGGACGGCTGGGGTCATGCGCTGCCGTTGCTGCTCGGGCACGAGGGAGCCGGCACGGTCGAGCGCGTCGGCGAGGGAGTCGACGGTCTCGCGGAGGGAGATCGCGTCGTCCTCGGGTGGCACACGGCCTGCGGTGCGTGCGCCGCGTGCGTCCGTGGGCTGCCCCGCCAGTGCAAGCGGCCGCCGAGCGCGGCCGGGAAGCTGCATCGCGCCGGCGGTTCGGCCCTGACGCCGTTCCTGCGCACAGGCACGTTCGCCACTCGCACCGTCGTCCCGGCGGTCGCAGCCGTCCGGATCCCGGACGAGCTCCCCTCCGAGCAGGCGTGCCTGCTCGGCTGCGCCGTTGCCACGGGAGTCATGAGCGTGCTCGAGACCGCGCGTGTGTGGGAAGGCGCGCGGGTCGCCGTGATCGGCTGCGGCGCCGTCGGCTTGTCCGCCGTTCAGGGCGCGCGGATCGCCGGAGCGTCCGAGATCCGCGCCATCGACCTCGACGAGGGAAAGCGCGAACAGGCGACCCGCTTCGGTGCGACCCACGTCGAGCCCGGCCCAGTCGACTTCGTCTTCGACGTCGTCTCGCGCGCCTCGACGTTCGAGCAGGCGCTCGGGATGATCGCCTCAGGCGGCACGGTCGTCGTGGTCGGGCTCGCGCCCGCGGGCGAGACTGCGACCGTCGACCTGCCGGCGCTCTTTCGGCGACGCGCCCGGGTGCTGGTCTCGCACGGCGGGGACCACCTGCCGCACGAGGACTTCCCGCGCCTCGCGGAATGGGCGCTCGACGGCAGGCTCGACCTCGCCTCGATGGTCACGCGATCCGGTGGGCTCGCCGACTGGAGCGACGCGTTCGACGCGATGCAGGACGGGAGCGTGATCCGAACCGTCCTGACGCCGTAGGATCGGCTCGTGGATCTCCGCGATACCGCAGAGGAAGCCGCCTTCCGCGCAGAGGTTCGCGACTTCATCGCGCGGAACCTGCCCGAGGGCGCGACGAGCCGCGGCGCGCGGCGGTTCGAGGACGACGACCGCGACTGGAGCCGCAAGCTCGGCGAAGGCGGCTACGCAGGCCTGACCTGGCCGAAGGAGTACGGCGGTGCCGGCGCGCCGTACAGCCACCAGGCGATCTTCCTCGAGGAGATGGCGCGCGCGGAAGCGCCGTCGCATCTCGGAGTGATCGGCCTCGGGATGGCGGGACCGACGATCATCGCCTGGGGGACGGACGCGCAGAAGGAGCGCTACCTCGCGAAGATCCTGAGCGCCGACGAGATCTGGTGCCAGGGCTTCTCCGAGCCCGATGCCGGCAGCGACCTCGCTGCCGCACGCACG
>JAICUZ010000119.1 GCA_025935595.1 Burkholderiales bacterium | reverse complement strand
TCGACGGTCACGAGCGCCGCGATCATCATGGTCGCCGTCTTCGGGCTCTTCGCGACGCTGTCGTTGATCCAGTTCGAGCAGATGGGGTTCGGCCTCGCCGTCGCAGTCCTGCTCGACGCAACGATCGTCCGCGGCGTTCTCTTGCCGGCCGTGATGAAGCTGCTCGGCGAGTGGAACTGGTACCTGCCGACCTGGCTCGAGTGGCTGCCGTCGCTCGCGCCCGAACGTGACGAGGGAAGCGGAAAACCGCAAGGCCCCAAGGCCGCCCTGCCCGCGGTGTAGCAGATCAGTGACACGGCCGTCTGGGACCCGCGAGCCGGGAAGATGGTTCTCGCGCCTCCTGCCACGATCTCGGAAGCGGTGTAGCGTCGAGTACTCAGGCGCCTGCGAGTCTGCTGCGGTTTGGCTCCAGGGCTCATCTGAGTCGCTTCGCCAGGGGTGGGGGGCTCTCGACAAGAAGGAGGACGCGTGACGCGTCTACCGATGCGCGCGCCGAGGGCGCGCAGGTTCACCGCTGGGCGGCTTGTTTCGGCCGCAACGCTTGCACTGGCCATCGCCCTGATCGGGGTTGCCGGAGCGGCCGGCGACACGCAGGGCCCGATCACGTTCGAGACGTACAGCCTCGGCGGGATCAACGGCCAGCAGGGGTGGTCGGACGCAGGCGGCTACGACGCGAACGTCGCGAGCGTCGCGAGCTACCCGGCTGCGAGTGGATACGGCTTCGGCAGTCAGGCACTGCAGATCTCCGACGCCGTTACGTCCAGCAGCTTCGGCGACCAGATCTTCTCGCCCGGCCTCGCACAGGCCGCGGGCGAGTCCGGCCAGCCGCACTTCGAGGCATCGTTCTCGATCGCCTCGGCGACCGGCGCTGCGCAGTCGGGCCAGCATGTTTCGGTCAGTCCCGACGACGGCAACGGCGGCCGGATGAGCTACCTGCGCTTCGAGGACCAGCTCAACGGCATCCACGTGTTCTTCGACGACGCGACCGATGCCGGCCCGGCGGGCACCGTCGCGACCTTCACCGACAACGACATCGCCACGCTCTCCTATGGCTCCGCGCACACGGTCGCCTTCGCGATCGACTTCAAGCCGGGCCCCGCCAACGACGTCGTCACGATCACGATCGACGGCACCGTCGCAGCGACGGGCACCACCTGGGAGGACTACTACCGCTACGACCCGGAGCAGGCAGGGAACGGCAACGTCGTCCCGCCGACGAGCAAGCTGCTCTTCCGCGAAGCAGGAAGCAGCGACAGCGGCAACGCAGGCAACGGGTATCTGATCGACGGTGTCTCGGTGGCGTCGTCGACACCCCCGCCGCCGTGCACGGCGACGGGCTTCGTGCGGGACGGCATCGACCTGACAGCCAAGATCGTCAACCCGTCTTCGCCGGTGAGCGGCACCGTGGACGCGACCGGCTGCAACATCGGCGTGTACTACGGCCCCGGCCATAGCGGCAGCGTCGCCGGTGCCGACGTCTCCGGCGCGAATTACTTCGGCGTCGTCGCGGACGGTGCGGCGGTGGACGTGACCGGCTCGCAGGTGCACTCGATCGGAGAGGTTCCGCTGAACGGCACTCAGCACGGCAACGCGATCTACTTCACGAACGCGGCGAGCGGCTCGATCAGCGGTAACGCGATCAGCCACTACCAGAAGAACGGGATCACCGCCGTCGGTGGTTCCTCGGTGACGATCAGCGGGAACACCGTGACGGGCGAAGGCCCGGTCGGCTACATCGCACAGAACGGGATCGAAGTCGGCTCCGGTGCGACCGGAACCGTTCACGACAACATCGTCAGCGATAACGCCTACACCGGCCCGAACGGCGCCGCGTCCGGAGGCGTGCTCGTCTTCGGCGGCCCCGCGTTCGGCGTCCCGTACACGACGGGTGTGCAGGTCGTGCACAACACGCTCACCGGGAACGACGTCGGCATCTACCTCTACAACGCCGACGCGAGCGGAAACGCGCCCAAGACGCAGACCAAGAACGGCGCGGTCAACAACACGATCACAAACAGCCAGCGCACCAACACGACCGGCTCCAGCGCGACCTGCGGCTACCAGGCCGGGGTCTCGGAGTTCGGGTCCAAGGACAACATCGTCAACAACAAGATCAGCGGTTTGGGCTACACGCGTGTCGCCAATGACTGTGCGGGAACCCCCGCCATGTTCATCCGCGAGATCGACACGACGGGGACGCAGTTGGCCCACGTCCAGAACAACAAGTAGCCGTTGTGCGGCGGCGGCGCGGGCGGCCGAAAGGCCGCTCGCACCGCCGTCCTCAATGCCTGCCGCGGCCCTGCCGATAGGGGGCGGGTGAGGTTCTCCTGGGGTCTGCGGTGGCTCGTGCTCCTCACCGTGCTCGCCGTGATCGGCGGCGCGGCGACGCTCGGCATCGGGCACTTCCGTCACGCCACCGACCGGGCGCGGAAGAGCGAGTTCCGCCTGACCGACGTCCAGTCGGCCGCCTACGCCGCGAACGCCGCCGAGTGGCGGATGATCGCGCGCCGGCGCACCGACCCGGTCGACAGCGGAACGTTCGCGCACAGCGTGGCCGCGATCCGCACGACGCTCGAGCAGATTGCGGCCGCAGACGCGGCGACGATCCCGGTGCAGCAGCGTGTGTCGGCGCTCCTCCAGCGATACGACCGCGAAGTCGCCTTCGAGCTCGCCGCGCTTCGGAACGGCGATGTCGCGACTGCGACGACGGTCGACGCTCGACGGGTCGATCCGACGTTCGGTCAGATCAACAGCGTGCTCTCGCGCGCGATCGCGACTACCGAAGCGCGGCGTGCCGACGCAGAGCGGCACGCGATCCTCGCGGCTCGCGTGATCGTCATCTCGGCTGCGATCGGCATGCTGATCGCGATCGGCATGTTCGCCCGCGCTCGGCGCCGGGTGGACGAGCGCGGCTTCGAGGCAGATCACGACGAGCTGACCGGCCTGCTCAACCGGCGCGGCTTCTTCGCGTGCCTCGGCGACACGATCGCAGGGCGCGACGCCCGCGTCGCCGTCCTCTTGCTCGACCTGGACGGCTTCAAGGAGATCAACGACACGCTCGGGCACGCGTCGGGCGACGCGCTCCTCCGGCAGATCGGCTCGCGGCTCCGCGGCGCGCTGCGCGAGCGTGACGAGATCGCACGGCTGGGCGGCGACGAGTTCGCAGTCCTCGTCGACGCTCCGCGCACGAAGACGGGCGACGTGGGTGAGATCGGTCGACGCGTCCGCGACACGTTGACGGCTCCTTTCGAGGTGGCAGGGCTTTCGCTCCAGGTTCGCGCCAGCGCCGGGGTGGCCGTCTTCCCGGAGCACGGCACGACTGCCGACGAGCTCCTGCGGCTGGCGGACATCGCGATGTACCAGGCGAAGCACAACCGCACCGGCCTTGCCGTGTACCACTCGTCGGTCGATCCGCGCGGTGGACGGGCCCTGCAGTTGTCGAGTGAGCTCGAGCGTGCGCTCGGAGCGGACGAGCTCGTGGTGCACTACCAGCCGAAGGCAGACGTCCACACCGGAGCGATCACGGGTGTCGAGGCCCTCGTCCGCTGGCAGCACCCCGAGCGGGGATTGCTGTCGCCCGACGCGTTTGTCCCGATCGCAGAACGGAACGGCTTGATTCGCCGTCTCACGCTGCAGGTCATCCGCACGGCGCTTTCCCAGCAGGCGAGCTGGTTCGCCGAGGGCATCGACGTCCCGCTGGCCGTCAACCTCTCGATCGCGAACCTGCTCGACACCGATCTCCCGCGCGACATCGCGACCGTGCTCGACGAGCTGCAGGTTCGCCCGGGCAAGCTGAAGCTGGAGATCACGGAGAGCTACCTGGTCACCGATCCGACGGTCATCCACAGCAACATCGACGAGCTGTGCAGTCACGGCGTGAGGCTGGCCCTCGACGACTTCGGCACCGGGTACTCGTCGCTCACGCATCTCCGGCGCCTGCCCATCGACGAGATCAAGATCGACCGCTCGTTCATCCAGGATCTCGACACCGATTCGGACGACGCCGCCATCGTCCAGTCGACCATCGACCTGGCGCACAGCCTCAACCTGACGGTCGTCGCGGAGGGCGTCGAGACCGCGGTCACCTGGGACAGGCTGCGTGACTTCGGCTGCGACGAGGCGCAGGGCTATTTCCTCGCGCGGCCGATGCCCGCGCAGCCGCTGACGGGCTGGCTGCGCAACCGCCTGGCCGCGGCGGTACTACGCGGCTCGCGCGCATGATCGACGTCAGGCGGCGACGAACTGCTTTGCGAACTCGATGAAGCCGGCCTGGTCTTCGGAGACATCGTGCAGGCAAAGGTGCGTGAAGCCGACCTCCTCGAACTGCTCGATCCCCTCCCGCCACACGGCCGGGTCGTTCCCCAGGGACATCGCGCCCTCGAGGTCGTCGGCGCGCACGAGCTCCGCCACCGTCTCGAAGTCGCGCGGCAGCGGCAGGTCCTGCGAGATCGTGCCGCCGATCGCGGTGTTCGGCTGCCGCTCCAGCGCGATGCGCAACGCGTCCTCCTTGCTCGCGGCGAAGCAGCCGGTCACCTTGCCGTAGATCGGCTCGCTGCCGCCCGCCTGCTTGTAGGCGTCGACCACCTCCCGGTCCGGCGAGGTGCTGATCATCCCGTCGCCCCATTTGGCCGCCAGCTTCGCTGCCTGTTCTGCGGCGGCAGCGACGATCAGTTCGGGCGGGTGGTCCGGCACGTCGTACACGCGCGCCTGCTCGACCGTGTAGTGGCGGCCGCGGTACGTCTCGTACTCGCCGCGCCACAGCTTCGTGATGATCTCGAGCGCCTCGTCGAGCATGTCGAGGCGCTCGTCCGGCCGCGGCCAGCGCGCGCCCGTCACGTGCTCGTTCAGCGCCTCACCCGTGCCGACGCCGAGGAAGAACCGTCCCTCCATGAGCAGCGCCGACGTGGCGGCGGCCTGGGCGACGAGCACGGGGTGCATGCGGATCAGCGGGCACGTGACCGCGGTGCCGAGCCTCAGTCGCTCCGTGGCCTGCGCGATCGCCCCGATCACGCCCCAGACGAACGGGCTGTGCCCCTGCGCGTTCACCCACGGATGGAAGTGATCCGAGATCAGGACGTACGAGAACCCCGCGTCTTCGGCGCGCTTCGCGTTCGCGACGAGCTCCGACGGCGCGTGCTCCTCGGATGAGAGCCAGTACCCGATCTCCATGCGGTGCCTCTACCGCGCCTCCACCAGAGCCTGCACGCGGCAGCACGCGAAGATCACGCGCGGAAGAGGAGCGCGATTGCGAGGCTGAACCCGGCTGCGACCAGGACGCCGGAGACGATGAACAGAGCTTCGAGCGGCATGGAATCTCCAGCGTCCGAGGGTTGTCAAGACAGAAATCCCACGTGCGCGACGCGCTAAACCTCGTCACCGGCGGCGTTCGCCCGCGACGAGCTCGTCGCAGACGCGCTTCGTCACGAACAGTGCCGCCAGGGGCACGACCCAGATCGCAACGCGGTACACCCAGATCTGCGTCGCGTAGTCGATCCCGAACAGGACGTCGACGCGGTCGGCGGACCCGGAGACGAAGATGAGGAAGACCCAGGTGACGATCGCGACGCCCACCGCCGTGCGCCACGGGTTGTCGCGCGGACGCTCGAGCAAATTGTGGAACGCGTCGTCGCCTGTGGCCTTCCGTTCCAGCCACGGCCACAGGATCAGCACGCCGAAGACGAGACCTGGGAAGAGGACGCCGCCCCAGAACGGGTTCGGCACGAGCGTGTAATGACCGATCGTGAGATCGAAGCCCGGCACGAGCCGAAGCGCGCCGATCAGCCAGCCGAGGTACCAGTCCGGCTGCGCGCCGTTCGTCCCGTCGCCGACGTGGTACGGCCCCCACAGCCAGACGGGATTGATCTGCACGAGCCCGCCGAGCAGGAACAGCACCGCGAACACCCAGAGCATCAGGCCGATCGAGCGCGGCGCCTGACCGGGGAACGCCGGGATGCCGACGACGTGCCGTTCGGTCTCACGTGCGCTGCGCTTGAACTGTGTGTGGTGGCGGCTCGCGACGAGCACGAGGTGCGCGGCGAGGAGCCCACCGATCAACACGGGCAGCACGAGCACGTGCGCGATGAAGAGCCGCGGCCAGAATGCCGACGAGCCCGGGAACGGGCCGTCCCAGATCAGGTTCGCGAGGTTCGCACCGACGAACGGGATCGACATCGCGACCGAGTAGCCGATCGCGAGCCCCATCCCGGAGAGGAGATCGTCGGCGAGCGAGTAGCCGGCGTAGCCCTCGAGAAGCGCGAGCATCAGCATCCCGAGCCCGAGCAGGTACGTGAGGTCCCGCGGCTTGCGAAATGCGCCGGTGAAGAAGATGCGCAGCAGGTGCAGCACGATCGCCGCGACGAACACGTTCGCCGCCCAGTGGTGCGTCTGCCGGATCAGAAGCCCGGCCTTCACGTCGAGCGAGATGTGCAGCACCGACGCGTAGGCGTGGCTCATCGTCGCGCCTTCGAGCGGCGCATACGACCCGTGGTAGGTCATCTGCGCGACGGAGTCGTCGAAGAAGAACGTCAGGTAGGTCCCCGTGAGGACGAGCAGGATGAAGCAGTAGAGAGCGACCTCTCCGAGCAGGAACGACCAGTGGTCGGGGAAGACGTAGCGGAGTGTCTTCTTGAGCAGCGGCGCCGTGCCTGTGCGCTGGTCGAGGAAGCGGACGGCGCGCCGGATCACGAGCGCGCCTTCCCCATGCGCACGCCCCACCAGGCCGGCCCGACCGGCCCCGAGAACGTTCCTGCGGCGCGGAGGTGGCCCGCGCCGTCGATCGCGAGCGGCAACTGCGGCAGCGGCCGGCCGGCCGGCCCGAAGAGCACGGCGCCGCCGTCGGCCGGATCGAAGGTCGAGTAGTGGCACGGACAGACGAGCGCCGGTCGCGGCTGGACTGCGGCGAACGTCGGCTTGCGGTACAGCGCGACCGCGCAGCCCGCGTGCGTGCAGATCTTCGAGTACGCGACGATCCCGCGCGGCGCCCAGTCCTTCCGGTCGCGGATCTCGGCAGTCGGCAGCCGCACGACGACGATCGGCGCACCGATGAGCTCGCGGTCCGCTCCCTCGGGATACGCCGTGTAGAACGTGCCTTCCTCGATCTCGTCCGCGGACAGGGCGCGCCCGTCGTCGCCGACCAGCCTGCGGCCGCGGCGCCACGGCGCGCGGTAGAGCTCACCGGCGTGGAGCACCGGCCCGAGCGATGCGGCCGGTGCCAGGAGCGCCGCCCCGAGCGTGCCGAGGGCGCCGGCACCTGCGACGGTCACGAGCCGCTTGCGCGTGAACCGCGACCCGCTCTCCTCGACGATCTGCTCGATCTCCTCCTGCGCGTCGGGGGAGTCCTCCGGATACGGCTCGACGACCTCCTCCGTCACGACGAGCCGGTGGGCGATCACCGTGCTCGCGAGGGCGAGCAACGCGAACGCGGCGCCGATCGCGAGCCCGAGCCATTGCGTGTCGTGCGAGAGCCGGTCGAGCGCGTACACGACGATGAACGCGGCGCCCGCGAGAGTCGCGAGGAAGAACAGCGCCAGCACGAC
>JAICUZ010000115.1 GCA_025935595.1 Burkholderiales bacterium | reverse complement strand
TCGGGATGCACAGACTCGTTCCGGTGGAGGCTTCGGCCGGCCGCTACTTCGCCGGCGTTCTCTACGCCGTCAATCCCTTCGTCTACGACCGCCTCTACACCGGGCAGTGGTACCTGCTCCTTGGCTACGCGCTGCTCCCGTGGGCGTACGAGGCCTCGCAGCCCGTTCTCGAGGGAAGCCGGCGCGCGGCTCCGAAGTTCGCGCTTCTCGCGGCGCTCGTCGGTGCGGCGAGCCCACACATGCTCGCGCTGCTCGCCGTGCCCCTGATCGTCGAGCTCCTCTTCCGCGCGCGGGCCGTCGTCGCCGTCGGGCTCTCGTTGGCACTGACCCTGCTCGCGTCTCTGTACTGGATGCTGCCCGACACGGGCGTGCACGATCTCTGGCGTCACGTCTCGACGGGTCAGCTCGAGCTGTACCAGACCCTGAGCGACCACCGCTTCGGGCTTGTCGCGAATGTCCTCGGCCTCTACGGCTACTGGAACGACCCGGCGCCGATCAAGTCGTACCTGGTCGCGTGGCCTCTGGGTGCCCTGGCACTCCTCGCGCTCGGGTGCTTCGGCCTCGCTCGAGGGCGGCGCAGTGAACGGACTTGGGCGGTTGCCGCCGCGGGCGTCTTCGGTGTTGTGCTCGCGCTCGGCGCACGGGCTCCCGGCACCGGAGATCTCTTCCGTGCGCTGGTCGACCATGTGCCGGCGGCGCGTTCGTTCAGGGAGCCTCAGAAGGGCGTGGCACTCCTGGTCTTCGCATACGCGTTCCTCGGCAGCCGCGCGGTCGAATCGATCGTCAAGTGGGCGGGCTCCTCGCGGCGGGGCATCGGTGCGACGATGGCAGCGGCGATTCTCGTCCTGCCGCTGATGTACGGATACCGCGAGCTCGGTGGCCTCTGGGGCGCGCTCGGGACGAGCAAGTACCCTGCCGGTTGGACGCAGGCGCGGTCGATCCTCGATCGGGAGGCCGGGGGATCGAACACGTTGTTCTTGCCCTGGCACGGCTACTTCGCCCTGTCGTTCGCCGGCCACCGCGTGGTCGCGAACCCTGCCCCGTCATTCTTCGACACGCCGGTCGTCGCATCCCGATCGGTCGGCGAGCCGGGAGCGAGCGACAACTCCGACCCGCGTGACGCGGCGATAGCGTCGCTTCTCGCTCGCGGTTCGACGCGACGAGATCTGGGTCTTTGCCTCGCGCCGTTCGGTATTTCCCACGTTCTCGTCGCGAACGAGGCGGACGCCTCTGAGCTCGGATACCTCCGTCGGCAACGAGACCTCGTCGTCGAGCGCCGCTGGCCGACGATGACGCTCTACCGCAACACGCATCCAACCGGGCTCGCGCTCCGCGTGATCGGCGCGCTCACCGCAAACCCGTGCCAGGTGCGGGTGAAGCCGGTCCCGGTCGTCTCGAACTCCCCCGGAACACTCCGCCTCGCGAGCGCGCCGCCGGTAGGAACGACGATTCTCCTCGCGGCGTCCTATCGATCCGACTGGCGGCTCGGCGATGCTCGCGGCGTGCCCTTCGCTTCCGGCGCGGGGACGGCGTTCAGAGCGCGCGGGTCGGGATCGGTGATCGAGCTCAACGCCACGCGCTGGAACCGCTACGCGTACGAGCTCGGCTTCGGCGGCGTCCTTCTCGTGCTACTGGCGTGCGCACTCGTCCAGCAGCCGCGGCGTCGAGCGCGACGCTCAGGCGGCGACCTCAGCGGCCTGACGGCCGTCGAGCGCCTCTAGTTCTTCGGCCGCGCGAGCGAGAAGCTTCCAGGTCAGCTCGTCGAGAGTCGATGCGTGCGCGCTGACCTCGAGAACCCTGCCGTCGACGTCCTTGTGCGCGCGTCCGACGAGTTCGTTCGAGGAACCGGCGAGCTCGAGGTGCCAGCCGGTGCCGACGAGCCATTCGAGCGTGGGACAACGGTCGATCCCGATCACGTTTCGCTCCTTCCGCAGTTTCCCGGCGCCGAGCACGCTGCCACAGCTCGCTACGGCGCCACTCCACATCAACGGACGAAATGGATGTGTCAGCCATCCCTCATCCGCGGGAATCGCGCGGGGTCAGCGTCGCCAGCTACTGCGAAGCTTTCGGCGACGCTTGGACGACAGCCCGTCGAAGTTCTCTAGTGCGAGCCCCGCCCCGCGCGCAACCGTGATCAGCGGCTCCTCGGCGATCGTCACCGCGAGGCCCGTGCGCTGCCGGATCAGCCGGTCGAAGCCGCGCAGCAGCGCGCCGCCTCCGACGAGCATCACGCCGCGGTCCGCGATGTCTGCGGCGAGCTCCGGCGGCGTGCGTTCCAGCACCGACTCGAGGCCGTCGAGGATCGTGGTCAGCGGTCCTTGGAGCGCGGCGCGCACCGCGTCCGCGTCGACGCTCGTGCGGCGCAGCAACCCCGTCCGCAGGTCGCGTCCCGCCACCTGCGTCTCGAGGTCGTCGACGATGCCGGGGAATGCTGCGCCGATCTCGAGCTTGATCGCCTCCGCCTGTTCCTGTCCGATCAGCAGTCGCTGCGTGTCCTGCAGCAACTTGACGATCGCCTCGTCGAGGTCGTACCCGCCGGTGCGCACCGACTCCGACACGACCATGCCGCCGAGCGCGGTCACCGCCATCTCCGACGTTCCGCCGCCGACGTCGACGACCAGCGAGCCGATCGAGTCGGCGACCGGCAGGTCGGCGCCGATCGCAGCGGCGAGCGGCTCCTCGATCAGGTACGCCCGCGACGCACCCGCACCGAGCGTCGCTTCCTCGACCGCGGTGCGCTCGACCTGCGTCACGCCGCTCGGGATGCACACCATCACCTCGGCGCCCGATCCGAAACGGTGGAAGGCCGTGCGGATGAAGTACCGCAGCATCTGCTCGGTGGTGTCGAAGTCGGCGATCACGCCGTGGCGCAGCGGCCGCGTCGCCTTGATGTGCGCCGGCGTGCGACCGATCATCCGCCGCGCCTCCGCGCCGACCGCGTAGACCTCGCCGGACCGCTCGTCGATCGCGACGACCGACGGCTCGAACGTCACGACGCCGCGGCCGCGCTGGTAGACGACCGTGTTCGCCGTGCCGAGATCGACCGCGAGCTGCCGCTCCGGCCCGAACCGACGGAATCTGGCGCGGCCCCCCAAACCCACGCTGCACCGTAGCGTCCCTCGAATGCGGGTCGAGCAGGACACCAGTCACGCCGACACTTGTCGAACCGACCCCTCGACCCGGGAGCCGCAACCCGTGCCGAAGATCTACGAGTTCGAGTTCGACGCATCGCCCGACCAGGTCTTCCAGGAGACGCTCGGCGCCGTCAACCTGCTCGGGTTCTCCGTCCTCGAGAGCGAAGACGCGTCCTTCACGTTCAACACCGGCCCGTCGATCTTCTCGAACGCGGGCCAGGACATGACGGTGACCGCCGAAGCGCTCGGCGAGGCATCCTCGAGGCTCGTTCTCAGCGGTCAAAACGCCCAGAAGGGCGAGTACGGCTCATGGGGGGAGCGCGGACGCATCGCCAAGGGCCTCGCCGCCAAGGTGCGCGAGGGTCTCCTTGCGCACTAGCAGTCTCGAAAGACCGTAGCTCGACAACCTGACGCGCTAGCTCGGTGCCGCGCCGGGGTACGCGGTGATGTGGAAGCGCACGCGGTCTCCGAGCCAGGCGAGCTGCGCATGCTCGAGCGGCCGCCCGTCCTTCAGATAGGTCGTCGACGTGACCATCGCGATCGGGACATCGCTCGCCGCCTGGAGCAAGTGCGTCTCCTCCCGCGTCGGCCGGACGACTTCGAGCTCGGTCTCCGCCCTCGCCGGCGAGAGTTGGTATTCCTCCGCCAGCGCACGAGAGAGCGATCCCTTGAGGCGCGGCGAGCGCTCGAGGCCCGGGACGAGCCGCACGTCGAACCACGAGCGATAGAGAACTGTCGGCAGCCCATTGATGAAAACGCGGCGCATCAGGTACAGCGCCTCGCCCGACCGTGGCAGCTGCAAGCGATGCCGCAGGTCGTCCGGCGGCTCGACGATCGTCGCTTCGACCACCTCCGCGCGGTTGTCGAAGTCGGCCTCCTGCCAGCGGCTCGCGAGAGCGCCCACCGTCAGGCTCAGGTCGTACACGAGGGGCCGCCGCTGCTGGCGAACATAGGTGCCGCTGCCGCGCCGGCGCTCGAGTAGGTCGTCCTTGACGAGCTCCGCCAGCGCCTGGCGAATCGTCATGCGGCTGACCTCGTACTCGCGCGCGAGCTCGAGCTCCGCCGCGATGCGATGACCGGCGCTCCACTCGCCACTGTCGAGCCGCCGACGGATGTCGCCGGCGATCTGGAAGTAGACGGGGAGGGGTGCCGTCCGGTCGACGACGTTCGCTGGCTGGAACCTGGACACCGAGGGCGCGGTCACGCTAGGCGCACTGTTGCAACCGCCGCCCAAGTTGTCTAGTGTCGCAGACTTGTTTGGTACGCAGAGTCAGTCCAGTAGGCGTGCGACGCCCTCCTGGCTGAGCCCTGCACGCGGCGTTCACGCGCTGAGCGAGGCGGTCTACGGATGCTTGTAGACCACCAGCGCGGGGCACCGCTCGCCGGTTCGGTGACGGAAACGCTCGAAGAGCTCGCCACGATCGGGCAGAGCCCGCGCGGCGGCACAACGAGGGTTGCGTGGTCGAACGAGCTCTTCCGCGCGTACGACTGGATCGGCGAGCGGATGCGCGAGCTCGGCCTCGACGTCGAGGTCGACCCGGCGGGGAACCTCGTCGGCCGGTGGAACGTCGGCACCGGCAAGGCGATCGGAACCGGCTCGCACCTCGACACGGTTCCGTCGGGCGGACGGCTGGACGGTGCGTTCGGCGTCGTCGGGGCACTGCACGCGATCGCGCTGCTGCACGCGGAGGGTTTCACGCCGTCCCGGCCGTTGTGGGTGATCGCCTTCATGGACGAAGAGGGCACGCGCTTCAACACCGCGCTCTTCGGAAGCCAGGCGTTCACCGGCGGCCCACTCGCGGACTTCGCCGACCGCGCAGATGCCGAGGGCACCACGCTTCGTTCAGCGATGGCCGGTGTCGGTCGCGACGTCGAGAGGGCGGGCGACGCGCAAAGCACGGATCAGCTCGCGGCCTTCCTCGAGATGCACATCGAGCAGGGGCCGCTCCTCGAGTCGGAAGGGCTCGACATCGGCGTCGTCACCTCGATCGTCGGGCTCCGCGGCTATCGCGTGCACCTCTACGGGCAGGCGAATCACGCAGGCACGACACCGACGCGTCTGCGGCGCGATGCCCTCGCCGGTGCGGCGCGCGTCGTGCTCGAGCTACGCGAGTTCGCCCGGTCGCGACCCGACGTGACCGCGAACGTCGGCAAGATCGCCGTCGAGCCGGGCGGCGCGAACGTCATCCCCGGCGTCGCGGACTTCACGATCGACGTCCGCGCCGCCACACCCGACGCCGTCGAGGAGCTCGACCGCGTCGTCGAGTCAACGGTCGCGAGGATCGCGCACGACGAGCAGCTCGACTACGGGCTCGAGAGGACGTTCTCACTGGATCCGCTCGAGCTCGATGCGACCATGGTCGACACCGTCGAGCGCGCCGCCGTGGCGGAGGGCGCACGCTGGCGCCGCATGCCGAGCGGCGCGGGCCACGACGCGATGCTGGTCGGCAGGCACGTGCCGACCGGGATGATCTTCGTACCGAGCCGCGGCGGCATCAGCCACTCGCCCGAGGAGTACACCTCTCCCGACCAGCTCGAGCTGGGAACGCGAGTGCTCGCCGCGGCGCTTCGAGACCTCCTACGGACGGGTGGGTGACGCATGCACGTGGTCGGAGTTGACATCGGCGGCACGTTCACGGACCTCATGCTCTACGACACGCAGTCCGGAGGTGTGCACGTCCACAAGGTTCCCTCGACGCCGGCGGAGCCTGAGCGGGCGATGGTCGACGGCCTGGGCGAGCTCTGCGCGATGGCCGGGCTTGCTGCGCGCGACGTGACCGGGGTGTTCCACGGGACGACCGCGGCGACGAACGCGGTGCTCGAGCACTCCGGTGCGCTCACCGGGATGATCACGACCCGCGGGTTCCGCGACGTCGTGCACATCGGCCGGCACCAGCGGCCGTTGCATTACTCCGTCATGCAGGACATCCCGTGGCAGGCGAAGCCGTTCGTTCGCCGCCGTCACCGCAAGGTCGTGACGGAACGCATCGTCCCACCGACCGGCGAGATCCTCACGCCGCTCGACGAGGACGAGGTTCGCGCGGCGGCGCGCGAGTTGCGCGAGGAAGGGGTGGAGGCCATCGCCGTCTGCTTCCTGTTCTCGTACCTGAACCCGGCTCACGAGCGGCGCGCAGCCGAGATCGTGCGCGAGGAGATGCCTGAGGCGTTCGTCACCACCAGCGCGGACATCGTCCCGCAGTTCCGCGAGTTCGAACGGTTCACGACCGCGTCGATGAGCGCCTTCGTGGGGCCGAAGACCGGCAACTACCTCGAGCGGCTCGGCGCGGGCCTGGCCCACGAAGGCGTGCAGGGCGACCTGCACGTGATGATGTCGAGCGGCGGGGTCGCGAGCGTGCAGGCCGCTGCCGAACGGCCCGTCACGCTGCTGCTCTCCGGTCCCGCCGCCGGCATCCTCGGCGGCCAGTGGGCCGGTGCGCTCGCCGGGCGCACGCGCCTGATCACCTTCGACATGGGCGGCACGTCGGCCGACATCGGGATCGTGACCGACGAAGGGGTGACCGAGGCATCCGCACGCGACACGTGGATCGGTGGATATCCCCTCCTCGTCCCGATGCTCGACGTCCACGCGATCGGCGCCGGCGGCGGCTCGATCGCGTACGTCGATGAAGGCGGAGCGTTTCGCGTCGGGCCGCGCAGCGCCGGCGCGACGCCCGGTCCGGCCTGCTACGGCTACGGCGGCAGCGACCCGACGATCTCGGACGCGCACCTCGTGCTCGGGCGCCTCCATCCGGACCGCTTCCTCGGCGGTCGGATGAAGCTCGACCGCGACGCAGCGGTCGACGTCGTGCAGCAGCTCGCGATGCAACTCGGCCTCGGTCTGATGGAAACGGCCGACGGCATCCTGACGATCGCGAACTCGAACATGGCCCGCGCGATCCGCTCGCGGACGATCGAGAAGGGTTATGACCCGCGTGAGTTCTCTCTCGTCGCCTTCGGCGGCGCGGGCCCGCTGCACGCGGCGGAGGTTGCCGACTCGCTCGAGATCCCGGAGGTGCTCGTGCCGCCGCATCCCGGCATCACCTCTGCCGGGGGTCTGCTGACGAGCGACCTCAAGTACGACCAGATGCGAACCGTGTTCCAACTGCAAGGAGGCGTGGACGTCGAGCGGTTGAACCGGGAGCTCGACCAGCTGGAGGAGGAGCTGCGCGGCTGGCTGCGTCGCGACGGGGTCGCCGACGAGGATGTCGAGGTGGTGCGGAGCCTCGACTGCCGCTACGTCGGGCAGGGCTACGAGCTACGCGTCACGGTCGACGGTGCTTTCTCCGAGGAAGCGCTCGACCATTTCCACGTCCTGCACGAGCGCGAGTATGGAAGTGCCTACGGCGATCCGATCGAAGTCGTGAACGCACGCGTGACGGCGATCGGCAGACGGCCGACGCTCGCCGACCTGCCGGTCACCGGCGGCCGCATCGACGAGGCGCTCATCGGTGAGAGCGAGAGCTACTTCCGCGTCGACGGCGAGCTACGTGCGCTACCGACGCGGTTCTACGACCGGCACGCGTTGCCGCTCGACGAGACGATCCCGGGGCCTGCCGTGATCTTCCACCTCGACACGACGACGGTCGTTCCGCC
>JAICUZ010000262.1 GCA_025935595.1 Burkholderiales bacterium | reverse complement strand
CGCGGCGTACCGCTTCGAGCCGCCGCACGGCTCCACGCATGCCGACGTGCTCTTCGAGGCGCACAAGCTGCGCACGGAGCGCGGCGACCACAACATCACGCCGGAGCATCTCGCCGACGCGATCGAGGTGCTCGTGACACGCGCGCGGGCGTCGCTCTCCGACGACCGCCGGCCGACCAACCCGTACTAAGAGGAGGACCGATGGCAGCTAACACCCTCAGCATCCTCAAGCCGAGCGTCAACAACCTTTCGACCCGCATCTTCGTCCGCGCGGCCGGCCTCGACTTCGAAGAGGTCGACGTCTGGGGGAAGAAGGGAACGCCGGAGTTCCTCGGCAAGGACCCGGCCGACCTCACGCCGCTGCTCGAAGAGGCGGGGCTGCCGAACGGCTCGCTGTGGGAGAGCTGCGCGATCATGTCGTACCTGTGCAACAAGCACGGGCTGGAGAGCTTCTATCCGACCGATCCCGCGCGCCGGGCGATGGTGGACAGCGCGATGTTCTACGTGATCGGGACGCTCTATCCGTACATCACGCGCGCCACGTACCCGACACTGCAGTTTCCGCAGTACGCCGGCGAGGTCGGCGCATCCGACGTAGACGACGACGCGAAGGCGCGTGCCGTCTCTGCCGCGACGGACGCCGTCGCGCAGCCGCTCGAGGCGTTCCGTGTGTTCTTCCTCACGGGCGGGCGGTTCATCGGCGGCGATTCGCCGTCGATCGCCGACATCCGCTTCGCGGCATCGCTCGAGTTCCTTCGTGCGGTCGACTATCCGTTCCCGGCCTGGGCGGAGGACTACCTGTCGGCTGTCGAGTCAGCGCTCGGCGAGGCGTACACCGAGCCGGCGTCGGACGTGCGTGGGTACGTCGCGAGCGTGAAGCCGGAGGCGGTCGGCGCGTAGCGCCCGGTCAGTGCATCTGGGCGGCGGCGCCCTCGCGGGCCACGCCGATCGGCAGCACCGTCGCAGTCGCGCCCAGCTCGGAGGTCAGGTGCGACGCGACGCGATCGCGATCGATTGCATCCACCATCCACACGATCACGGTCGGCCCGGAGCCGGACAGGGTGACCCCGAGCGCTTCCGGGACGAGTCGCTTCACGCGGTGGAAGAGCGGTGCACCGGCGGCACGAAACGGCTCGTGCAGGCGATCCCGGAACGCATGCCGCAGCAGCCCGGCGTCCCCCGTCGCGAGCGCCGCGCCGAGCAGCATCGCCGCGCCGGCGCTCGCGGCGGCGTCGGCATGCGGAACGGTTTGCGGGAGGGCGCTGCGCGACGCGGCGGTCCGCGTGCGCTCCGCCGGGACGACGGCGATCGTCTCCGCCGGCACGTCGTCGGCGATGCGTCGCGCGTGGGGGCCGTCTTCGTGCCACGCGACGCAGACACCGCCGTGGAGCACCGCCGCGAGGTTGTCGATGTGCGACTCGAGGCGCGCGCCGAGCGTGAGCAGCTCCTCGATCGCGGGCGCATGGCCGCCTGCCACGGCGCCGGCGACGAGACCGGTCCCGATCGCGGCCGCGCTGGAGCCGAGACCGCGTTCGAGCGGGATCGTGTTGCTGAACCGGAACCGGTAGCCGTCGGGCGGCGTCAGGAGCGCAAACGCCTGGACAGCGAGATGGGTCGCGTCGTGCGGCAGCTCGTCGGCGCCTTCGCCGGAGATCTCGACCGTGAACGATCCCGTTTCGATCTCGACGTGGTTCCAGAGGTCGAGCGCCGCCGCGGCGGCGTCGAACCCGGGACCGAGGTTCGCGGTCGACGCCGGTGCCCGCGCGACGATCACGCGAGCGCCTCGAGCACGGCGTCGAGCGAGGCGTCGACGACCGTCGCGGTCGACGTGTCGACGGCGCCGGTGTCCTTGAGGCCGTGGCCGGTGACGATGCACACGGCCGTGCCGGTGCGGTCGAGCTTCCCGAGCGCTCCCAGTCCCGCAGCGGAGGCCGGCTCGCAGAACACGCCCTCGACTCGGGCGAGCGTCGACCACGCCTCACGCAGTTCTTCCTCCGAGAGCGACACCACGATCAGCCGATCTTCCCCGATCAGCCTCGCGACACGCTCGTGGTGCGCCGGCGCCGCGATTCGGATCGCCGACGCGAACGTCGTCGGCCGTTCCGCCGCTTCCCCGATGACGAGCGCGGGCGCGATGCCGGCCTCGTCGCAGCCGGCGGCGACCGCCGACACGTTGCCGCCGCCGCCGTAGGGAAGCGCGATCACGTCCGGGACTCCGCCGAGCTGCTCGACGATCTCTCCGACCACGGATCGCTGCCCGTCGATGCGATCCGGGTTGAGCGAGTTGACGAGCATGAAGCCGTCGCGCTCGCCCAGCTCGCGGCACAACCGCAGGGCGTCGTCGAAGGTGCCGCGGACCTCGAGCACCTGGGCGCCGGCCGCGTGCGCCTGCGCGCGCTTCGCGCCGGCCGTCGCGCCCTCCGGCGTCAGCACGACCGCGCGCACGCCTGCGCGTGCGGCGTACGTCGCGGCCGATGCGGCGGTGTTGCCCGTGGAGGCGCACACCACGGTCTGAGCACCGCGTGCAATCGCACGCTCCACTGCGACGGCCATCCCACGGTCCTTGAAGCTCCCCGTCGGGTTCAGGTGCTCGCACTTCAGGTGCACGTCGAGCCCCAGCGCCTCGGAGAGCCGCGGCGCGCGTACCAGCGGCGTACGGCCCTCCCCGAGGGACAGCCAGGTGGCCCGTGCCCCGGTCATTTCCAGCCGAGCTCCGTCACCCCGCGGTCCGACACGACCGGGACCGGCCGTGAGCGGCGGCGCACCTCGCCGAGCGCGCTCAGATCGTCGAGCGCGGCCACGAGCGAGCCGGCCGCGGCCTCGTGTGTGACCACGTGCAGCGTCGCGCCGCTCCCGTCCTGGTGCTGGACGAGTCGCGCGACCGAGATCGCGTGGCGGGCGAGGATCTCGGCGACATGCGCGAGCGTGCCCGGCCGGTCCTCGACGAAGAGCCGGAAGTAGAACGGCGAGCGCGAGTCGCCCGGCGGGAGGCGCGGCAGCTCCCGCCAGACCGGGTCGCCTTGCGGACCGGTCGTGCCGAGCACGCCGGCGATGTCGGCGACGATCGCCGACGCGGTCTCGGCCCCGCCGGCACCCGGCCCGGCGAGCGTGATCTCACGGATCGCGTCGCCCTGCAGCATCACCGCGTTGAAGGCCCCGTCGACCTTCGCGAGTGGATGCTGCGCGTCGACGAACGCCGGCTCGACGCGCACGTCGTACGCGCCGTCGACGAGCCGCGCCGCGCCGACGAGCCGCACGACCATCTCGAGCTCGCGCGCAGCCGCGACGTCGATCGGGTCGATCTCCGTGATACCGGTGTGGTCGACGTCCTCCAGTGCGACGCGCGTGTTGAACGCGACGGTCGCGAGGATCGCCATCTTCGCGGCCGCATCCGCGCCGGAGACGTCTTCGGTCGGATCAGCTTCGGCGTAGCCACGTGCCTGCGCGTCGGCGAGCGCGTCCGCGTAGGCGGAGCCGCCTTCCATCTCGGTCAGCACGAAGTTCGTCGTCCCGTTGACGATGCCGAGCACGCGGTGCACGTTCGTGACGACGAGCGCCTCGCGCAGCACCTTGATCACCGGGATCGCAGCGCACACGCTCGCTTCGAATCGCAGCTGGGCGCCGCTCGCTGCCGCCGCGGCGAACAGCTCAGGCGCGCGGCGGGCGACGAGCTGCTTGTTCGCGGTCACCACATGCTTGCCGCGCGCGAGCAGGTCGAGCACGTACGGCCCTGCGGGCTCGAGCCCGCCCATCACCTCGGCGACGACCGCAATCGACGGATCGCCGGCGATCGCGTCGAACTCGGACGTCAGCAAACCGGTAGGCGCCTCCGGGTGGCGGCCCGGGTCGCGCACGAGCGCCCGCACGAGGCGCAGGCGGTGCCCGGTGGCGCGTTCGATGTCGTCGGCGGACGCGGCGAGCAGCCGGTCGACCGCTGCGCCGACTGT
>JAICUZ010000258.1 GCA_025935595.1 Burkholderiales bacterium | reverse complement strand
GGCCCGAAGCAGCGGGCGCTTCTGGCGGAGCTCCTCCTCCGGCGCGGCTCGGCGGTCCCGCGCGAGCGGCTCGTCGACGCGCTCTGGGGCGACCGGCCGCCGGCGAGCGCGATCAGCTCCCTTCAGGTGTACGTCCACGGGCTGCGTCGCGCGGTCGGCGCCGACCGGCTCGAGACCCGGGGCAACGCCTACCGTGTCCGCGTCGAGCCGGAGGAGCTGGACGTCGCGCGGTTCGAACGGCACCTCGCCGACGCGCGCGACGCGCTCGCAGGCGGCACGCCGGGACACGCCGACGAGCTGCTCGCCGGTGCGCTTGCGCTCTGGCGCGGTGACGCGCTCGCCGATCTCGGCGACAGCCCGGTGCGCGCCGCCGCGGTGACGCTCGAGGATCTGCGCCTGCAGGCGCTCGAGTTGCGCGCCGACGCGCGGCTCGCGCTCGGCGAGCACCGCGAGGTCGTGTCCGAGCTGGAAGCGCTCGTGGCCGCCGAGCCGTATCGCGAGCGGCTCCGCGAGCAGCTCGTGCTTGCGCTGTATCGCTCCGGGCGCCAGCAGGACGCGCTCGACGCCTACCAGGACGCTCGCCGTGTGCTCGACGAGCTCGGAGTCGAGCCGGGCCCGGCGCTGCGCGAGCTCGAGCGCGCGGTGCTGCGGCACGATCCGACGCTCGCACTCGAGTCGCCGGCGGAAGCGCCGCGGCTCCGGCTGCCGACGCCGCCGACCGCGCTCGTCGGCCGCCGGCTCGAGCTGACGGCGGTCGAGGCGATCCTGCGTCGCGAGGACGTCCGGCTCGTGACTCTCACCGGCCCGGGCGGAACGGGCAAGACGCGACTCGCACTCGCCGTCGCCGAACACCTCTCGCCCGAGCTGCGCGGCGGCGCGGCGTTCGTCGACCTTTCGAGCATTCGCGACGCGGAGCTGATCGTCCCGACGATCGGGCAGGCGATCGGCGTCGCAGACACCCACGAGGTCGAGGCGAGGCTCGCGGCGTCGTCGATCCTCCTCGTCCTGGACAACCTCGAGCAGCTTGCCGCCGAGGCGGCGCCGCTCGTCGCGCGGCTGCTCGCGAACGCGCCGCGGCTGCGCGTGCTCGCGACCTCGCGCGTCCCGTTGCGGATCGGCGGAGAACACGAGTACTCCGTCCCGCCGCTGCCGCTCGCGGAGTCCGTCGCGCTCTTCGCCGCGCGGGCGCGCGCAATCGATCCGGCGTTCGTGCTCGACGAGACCGTCGAGCGCATCTGCGCGCGGCTCGACGGCTTGCCTCTCGCGATCGAGCTGGCAGCTGCGCGTGTGCGCACGCTTCCGCTCGCCGCGCTCGAGCAGCGGCTCGACCGCGCGCTCGACGTGCTCGTCGGCGGTGCGCGCGACCTGCCGACGCGCCAGCAGACGCTGCGAGCGACGCTCGACTGGAGCTACACGCTCCTCGACCCCGGCGCGCAGAGGTTGCTGACGCAGCTTGCGGTGTTCGCGGGCGGCTTCGGGCTCGCCGACGTCGAGGCGGTGACCGGTGACGATCCGATCGAGGAGCTGTCTGCCCTCGTCGAGGCAGGGATCGTGCGCCGCCGCGACGAGCGGTTCAGCCTGCTCGAGACAGTGCGCGAGTACGCGATCGATCACCTCGAGGACGCCGACGAGGTGCGGCGGCGGCATCTCACGCACTACCTCGCTGTCGTCGAGACGGCGTGGGAGGGGATCATGGCCGGCGGCCCGCCCGAGAAGGACGGAATGGAGGTGCAACTCCGCGAGGCAGACAACCTGCGCGCTGCGTTCGCCTTCGCCGCGGCGAGCGGCGAGGCGGAGGTGGTCGTGCGTCTCGCCTCCGCGCAGCGCTGGACCTGGCTCATGCGAGGCCGCTTCGCCGAGGCGCGCGCCGCGTTCGACGTCGCCGTTGCGGCCGACGTCGAGCCGCTGCTGCACGCGGTCGCGCTGAACGGGGCGGCGACGTTCGCGTTGCACCAGGGCGACACGCGCGTCGCGGACGACCTCTGGACGAAGGCGCTCTCGATCAACCGCGAGCACGGCGAGCACGGCGAGGCGGCCCGCTGCCTCGCGGAGCTCGGCGCCGTTGCCGTCGCCGAGCGCGACTTCGAGCTCGCACAGGCGCGCTACGAGGAGACGGCGGTGCTGTTCCACGAGCTCGGGAACTACATGCGTGAAGGAATCGCCGTCTCGAACCTCGCCGCGATCGC
Source organism: Burkholderiales bacterium (assembly GCA_025935595.1). Classification (GTDB taxonomy): domain Bacteria; phylum Actinomycetota; class Thermoleophilia; order Gaiellales; family Gaiellaceae; genus PALSA-600. The sequence goes on along the minus strand of JAICUZ010000258.1, from coordinate 1,823 downwards.
GGCCGATCGCGGCGATCTTGCCGCGGCACTCGAGTTCGGTGAGCGTGCGATCACGCTCCAGCGCGAGATCGACGACCAGTCGGATCTCGCCGTCTCGCTCGCGAACCTCTCGCCGACCGTGCTCCGGCTCGGCGACGTCGACCGCGCGCGCGACCTGCTGCGCGAGGCCGTCGAGATCGCGGAGGAGTACGGCCACACGCTGCTGCTCGCGCACACGCTCGCCGTTGCGGGCGAGCTGGCGGCGGTTGCGGGCGACGGGGAGCTGGCGCTGAAGCTCGTCGGTGCGACCGAGGCTGCGTTCGCGGCGCTCGCGGGTGAGCTGCCGGAAGGGGAGCGGCTCGCGTTCGAGCGGATCCGCGGGCACGTTGCCGACGCCGACCCGGCGTGGCAGGAAGAAGGACGAGGGTGGCCGCTCGAGTCGGCGCTCGAGTCGGCGCGACCGCTCTTTACTGCGCCAGCAGGCGCCTGACGGCGCGCCGCCCGCGCTCGAGCGTGGCGGGGTCGTTCGTGAGCACGAAGAGGTTGTTCGCGAGCATCATCGCGGCCTCGAGCTCGTAGGCGAGCTGGGTCGGATCCTCGAGCGGAGAGATCGTCCCCTCCTTCTGCGCGGCGAGGACCAGGTCGCGGAGCTTGTCGATCCAGCCGAGCATGAACTCCGAGATCCGGTCGCGGACGCGGCCCTTGTGCGTGTCGACCTCGGCCGACGCCGCGGCGAAGAAGCACCCGCCGGGAAAGACGCGGCGCTCGACGTGCGAGAAGAAGCGCTCGCAGAGCGCCTCCAGGGTGCCGCGCGCCGTCTGCTCTCCCTCGGTCGGGCGGACGACCTCTTCGTCGAAGATCTCGCCTGCGGCCTCGATCGTCGCGAGCTGCAGCTCTTCCTTCGAGCGGAAGTGGGCGTACAGGCCGCTCTTCGAGATGCCGACGTGGTCGGCGAGCCGGGCGATCGAGAGGCCGTGGAGGCCTTCGAGCGTCGCCAGCTCCGCGGAGGCGCGCACGATCGCCTGATATGTGCGCTCGCCGTCCGATCGCCGCTGCCGCTGTGCCGTCGCCACGAACTCAAGTTAGCACCATCGGTCGGTTTTTCCTTCTCGCGGAGGGAAGATTTCGTCCGCGTGGAGGATCTAGTCGACTATAGAGTTAAAACGACCGATCGTGTTATCTACGAAGAAGGGGACACCATGAAGCTCTATGCGATTCGCCGGCCGATGGGCTGGAAGACGCCGGAAGACCTGGGCGAGGCGGCCAAGCTCTCGGCCCGGGTGGGCGACGAGGAGATGTCGAGCGACATCCGCTGGATCCGCTCGTACGTCGTCATCGAGGCGAACGGCTCGCTGGGGACGATCTGCATCTATCAGGCCTCGAGCCCGGAGAAGATCCGTGAGCACGCCGAGCGTGCCGGACTGCCTGCGACGGAGATCTGGGAGGTCGCCGACACGGTGATCGTCCGCGAGGATCCCGTCGCCGCTGCGGCGTAAGCCTCTAGGCGGGCGCCGGGCTTCGCGTGAGCCCGGCGCCCGCGACGGCTGCCGTCGACGGCAGCCCGTGCGCGTGACTCACATAGAGCGAGGGCGCCTCGACGTCGAGCCACTTGTGCGGGTGCGTGAACGCCCAGCGCCAGGGATCGGCCGGTGGGTCACGTGGCTCCGACCGGATCTCAGGATGGTCGCGGAGCTCGATGCCCGCGGCACGGCACGCCCACGCGTGCACCAGCCCGAACCTGACACGGGCCGCGAGGTTCGGGTGGTCGCGTGCCCAGCTCGCCTCGGGATCGAGGAGCAGCGGCGAGCGCAGTGCGCCGCTTTCGAGCAGCGCCGCGGCCGCCG
>JAICUZ010000277.1 GCA_025935595.1 Burkholderiales bacterium | reverse complement strand
GACACGCCCACGGCCGAAAGTTGCTCGGCGAGACCCTGCAGCGTCCGCGTCTTGCCTGTCCCGGTCGCGCCCGCGACGAGCCCGTGGCGGTTCATCATCGCGAGCGGGACCTGGACGACCGCCGACTGTTCCACGGCGCCGTCGTGTACGCCGCGACCGAGGTCGATGGTTGTCCCTGTCGTCGCGTACGCGGCGGCGATCGTGCCCGCGAAGTCGGATGCCGTCGTCGCCATCGGGAATCGCAATCGTTGCACAGCCGGGGAGCGGAGGCAGGTCTTCGTCTACCCTCGGACAGCCCGGTCATGACGATCTTCGCGCGTCTCTTCCGCCTCGTGTGGGGTGGCGACGTGGACCGCGCCCTGCGGCCCGTGCTCGCCGTCAGCCTCGCCGGCTCCATCGCCGGCTCCTCGGCCTACCCGTTCATGGGCATCTGGGCGATCAAGGAGCTCGGGGCACCGCAGGGGACGCTCGCGTTCTCGTATCTCGTCGGCGCTCTCCTCGCCGGCCTGACGGGCTACGGCGGCGGCCACCTGTCGGACCACATCGGGCGACGCCCGCTGATCCTCTTCGGCTGGGGCTTCCAGGCGCTCGTGCCGCTCGCGCTGATCGCGGTCGGGCACCACACCTACGTGGGGCTCGGCCTGCTCGCGATCATGCCGGCGTTCGGCTCGCTCGGCGGCGCTGCGGACACGGCGATGGTCGCCGATCTCGTCGCCCCGGAGCGGCACGAGGCGGCGTACGCGTCGGTGCGCGTGGCCGCCAACCTCGGCGTCACGATCGGGCCGCCGATCGGCGGGCTGCTGCTCGTCGGAGGCCACTGGGACCATCTCTGGCTCGGCACGCTCGTCCTCTCGGCGATCGGGTTCGGGATCGCCTACCGCTACATCCCGCGCGGCGGGGCTTACGCACCGGCCGGTCCGCCGCAGCGTGGCTCGCTCGGCGTGATCCTTCGCGACTCGCCGTTCCTCCTGTTCATGCTCTCGTCGGTCTTCGCGACGATGACCTACATCGCCACAGAGGTGCTGCTGCCGATCTCGGTGACGACGACACACCATCTTTCACCCGCGCTGTGGGGGTGCCTGATGATCCTGAACCCGCTCTTCGTGACGGTGTTCCAGCTGCGACTGACGCGCCGCGTCGCACACATCCCCGCGTCGCTGAAGCTCGGCCTCGCCATGCCGATGATGGGCGTGCCGTTCCTCCTGCTGAACGTGAACGGCTCGGCGCCGGTGATCGCGCTCGTGATCGTCATCTTCGTCACCGGCGAGATGCTCTGGGTCCCGACCTCGCAGGCCGTTGTCGCCGCACTCGCTCCGGCGGACATCCGCGGTGCCTACATGGGTGCCTTCGGCGGCACGTGGTCCGTGGGCTGGGCCCTGACGCCGTTCCTCGGCCTGCAGGTGCGTCATGCCTACGGGGACGCGACGATGTGGATGTGCGTCGCCTGCGTCGGCGTGATCGCCGGCATCCTCGGTCTCGCCGCAGCCCGCGGCCACGACGCCGAGGCCGCTATAGCATCGGCCGCATGAAGGGCCTCGTTTGCGCCGGCGGCAATGCGACCCGTCTCGCAGAGCTCACGCGCGTCACCAACAAGCACCTGCTGCCCGTCGGTCGCTGGCCGATGGTCTACTACCCGCTTCAGCTCCTGCAGCGGGTCGGCGTCCGCGAGGTGCTGCTCGTGACGGGGCAGCAGCATGCAGGCCAGTTCATCGACCTGCTCGGTAACGGCCGGGTCGCATCGCGGAGCGGCGACGAGCTGCTGTTCGACCTCGACCTCTCGTACAAGGTGCAGGTCGAGGCGGGCGGGATCGCGCAGGTCGTCGGCATGGCGCGCGACTTCGCCGCGGGCGACAAGCTCGTCGTCTGCCTCGGCGACAACATCTTCGAGCACGCGCAGACGGCCGCGATCGCGGCGTGGGGAGACGGCGCCCTCGTCTTCGCCAAGGACGTACCGGACCCGGAGAACTTCGGCGTGGTCGTGTACGGCGCCGACGGCGCGGTCGCCGATGTCGTCGAGAAGGCGGGCGACGTCGACAAGCGCTACGACACTCCGCCGTCGAGAGACGCGATCGTCGGTCTCTACTGCTATCCGCCGGACGTGTTCGACATCATCGACGACTTGTCGCCGTCGAGCCGCGGCGAGCTCGAGATCACCGACGTCAACCGCGCGTACGCGCACCAGGGCCGGCTTCAGGTCGAGCGCGTCGAGGGCTGGTGGCACGACGGCGGCAAGCACTGGGGCGATCTCGCAGACGTCGGCCGCCTGATCGAGGAAACCGGGGCCAACAAGTAGTCACCCGGATCCCCCTCAACCGCTACGAGGACGAGCGCGGCTTCTTCATGGAGCTGATGCGCGCGAGCGGGCTGCCGAAGCCGGTGCGGCAGGCGAACCTCGCCTGGTCGCGCCAGGGCGTGATCCGCGCGCTGCACTACCACGAGCGCGGCCAGGACGACCTCTTCTGCTGCCTGCGCGGGATGGTGCGTGTGGTCGTCCTCGACCGTGACACGGACGAGGTGTTCACGGAGGACATCGGCGACGACAACCCGGTGGCGATCTACGTCCCCGGGACGAACGCGCACGGTTACGAGGCGCTGACGGACTGTCTGTTCTGTTACTTCGTCACCGAGGAGTACGACGCAGCCGATCCCGACGAGCAAGGTGTGCCGTGGAACGACCCGCGCGTGGCGCATCTCTGGAGCACGGACGCGCCGATCCTCTCCGCGCGCGATACGGTTTGAAGACAGCGGTGATCGTCACCGGCGCGTCGGGGCAGCTCGGTCAGGCGCTGCTCGAGGTCTTCCCAGAGGCTCGCGGGTTGACGCGGGCGGAGTGGGACGTCACCTTCCCGCCACCCACCGGCCTGTCGGCGGAACTGGTGTTGCACACCGCGGCCTGGACGAACGTCGACGGCGCCGAGGACGACCCGCAGTCGGCCGCAGCCGTGAACGTCGGGGGTGTGCAACATGCCGCGGAGATCGGTGCGCCGCTCGTCGTGTGGTCGAGCGACTACGTCTTCGACGGAAGCAAGCGCACGCCGTACGTCGAGTCGGACACGCCCGCACCGCTGTCCGCCTACGGGCGTTCGAAGCTGCACGGCGAGTCTGCGGCCGGCGAGCAGGCGTGGGTCGTGCGCAGCTCGTGGCTCTTCGGCTGGACGTCGCACAACTTCGTGCGCACCATGCTTCGCCTCGGCGCGGAGCGCGACGAGGTGGCGGTCGTCGACGACCAGCGCGGCACTCCGACCTACGTCGGTCATCTCGCCGAAGTGACGAAGTCCGTGCTCGAGCTGCCCTACGGCACCTACCACGTGGCCGCGGGCGGCGACTGCACGTGGGCGGAGTTCGCGGAGGCGATCTTCGCGGAAGCGGGTCTCGGCACGCGCGTCCGCCGGATCACGTCGGGCGAGTTCGGTGCCCGTGCCCCGCGGCCGGCGTACTCGGTCCTGCGCAGCGAGCGCGGCGCCCCCGAGCTGCCGCACTGGCGCGAGGGGCTGGCGGAGTGCCTCGCTAGGCTGCGCGCATGAACGTCCTGGTCACCGGCGGTGCCGGCTTCATCGGCTCCCACTTCGCGCGGCGGCTCGCCGCGCAGGGCGAACACGTGGTCGTTCTCGACAAGCTCACGTACGCGGGCAACCGCGCGAACCTCGAG
>JAICUZ010000299.1 GCA_025935595.1 Burkholderiales bacterium | reverse complement strand
GGGCTCGGCCGACACCAGGCTGTTTCGCGTGCGGGACGGAGTGGACTTCGCGGTCGAATGGCTCCGCGCGCGCGGCCTGTAGCTCAGGGAGCCAGCACGTCCAGCACGCCCAGCGGCCGCCGGAACGGCGCGACGACATACACACCGGCCGCCAGCGACCGGGCGCCGTCGATCAGCCCGCGCACCAGCTCGACACCGACCGCGGCCGCGTCCGGCCCCGCGGCGCGGTAGCGCTCCTGCACGTGGTCCGGGACGACGATCCCCGGCGTCTCGTTGTGCACCCGCACCGCGAGCTCGAGCGACCTGATCGGCCACACGCCGACGAGCAACGGGATCGGCGAGCCGCCGATCCTCTCGAGGAACGATTCGAGGTACGAGAGGTCGAACAGCACCTGTGTCATCGCGAACCGCGCTCCCGCCTCGACCTTGAGTCGGAACCGCTCCGCCTCCACCTCGAGGTCGTCGGCGGTCGGGTTCACTGCGACGCCGGGGAAGAACGACGTCGGAGCGTCGATCGCGCGACCGTGGAAGTCGACGCCCGCGTTCAAGCGTGTCATCAGGTCGACGAGGCCGATCGCGTCGACGTCGTAGACCGAGCCCGAGCCGGGATAGTCGCCCTGCTCGGGCGCGTCGCCCGTGACGGCGAGCACGTTGCGCACTCCGGACGCGTGCGCGCCGAGCAGCAGCGACTCGAGCCCGGCAACCGTGGAGTCGCGGGGCGTCAGGTGCGGGACGACTTCGATCCCGGCCGTGCGGTGGATTGCGACCGACGCCATCAGCCCGCTCATCCGCGCCCGCGCACGCGGGTTGTCGTTCACGTCCACGACCTGCGCAAGTCCCGACTCCCGGACAGCGGAAGCCGCGTCGACGAGGCCTTGCACCGAACCGCCGAGCGGCGGGTCGAGCTGCACCGACACAACGAACTCGCCGGACGCGAGCAGCCGCTCGAGCTCGGTCGGCTCGGCCGCCGCGGCCGGCAGCCGATCGAGCACACGCTCGCGCGCACGCGCCGGCGCAGTAGCCTCCCGGTTCTCGTCCACGGCGGCGCGAATGGCCGCGATCTGCGCGGGCGTGACACCGCAGCAGCCGCCGATCACTCGCGCGCCGAGAGCCCGCGCACGCGCTGCGAACTCGCCGAAGTACTCCGGCGTCGCGTGCGGGAACGCGAGGCGCGCGCCGCTGAAGGTCGCAAGACCGACGTTCGGGAGCGCTGCCAGCGCGGACCCCGGCGCCGACATCTCTGCCAAGGCCGCCAGCGCCGCGGCCGGCCCGCGCCCGTGATTCGCGCCGAACGCCTCGACGCCGAGCGCACGCATCCGCTCCGCCGCTGCGCGCGCCGACACGCCGCCGATCGTGACCGCGTCGCTGTCGAAGCTCATCAGCGCGACGATCGGCAGGCCCGACACCGATCGCACCGCGCCGACCGCGATCTCGAGCTCGCCGAGGTCGTAGAACGTCTCGACGACGAACAGGTCCGCGCCGCGGCCTTCCAGGATCCGCGCCTGCTCGGCGAACGGCGCCGGATCGTGCTCGCCGCTCGGACCGATGGAGGCGCCGATCAGCACCTCGCGCCCGGTGATCTCCCGCGCCTCGCGCGCAAGCTTCACGGCGGCCGAGTTGATCGCCTCGAGCGAGTCCTCGAGGTGGTGCTGCGCGAGCCTCGGCCGGTTTGCGCCGAACGAGTTCGTCTCGATCAGGTCGGCGCCGGCGTTGATGAAGCTGACGTGCACGGAGATGACCGCCTCGGGCGCACGGATGTTCGCCTCCTCCGGCACCCGCAGCCCGGGAACCGCCGCAGAGAGCAGGACGCCCGTCCCGCCGTCGGCCACGAGCGGCGGCCCGTCGCGAAGTCGATCGAGGAAGCTCATGGCCAGTAGTCAAGCAGCGAGGTGAACCACCTATCCGGTGATAGATCAAGAGCTTTCATTCGTCCATGCTCTGTAAGACCTCTGGCGGGCCCGATGCGGCGGGGCCCCGGGGGTGGGGGCAATCGACCCGAACGAAGACGGCGCCTGCGGCGGCGCCGTCTTCACCTTTTTCAGGAGACCTTCAAGCGCCCGACGTAGGTGATCCAGCCGCGGGCGCTCGGGGCATGCATGGTCACCCCGCCGCCCCGCGACGCAGCCCAGCTGACGACGCGGCCGCGCGTCACCACCGCGACCTGCTTCCCGGCGATCGCGACCCGCACGTGCCGGGGAACGAATCCGAGGCCGACCGACACCGTCGATCCGCGCACGGCCGTCGCCGTCTTCTTCGCGGCCGAGAACGGCGCGCCGCAGTGCGCGTTCCAGCACCACGACGACATGACGAGCGGCACGGTCCCGGACGGCGTCGAGAGGAACGCGCGCGGCGGTCCGGCGAGCACGAGTGCGGCGACCAGCGCGACCACGAGCGAACGGTACCGCGCATACCACAGAAGGACTTCGCACGCCGAAGAAAAAATCATCCCTCTTCGGCGAAACCTGATGTAGAGTCCGCTGCGTCAGAGGGTGAGCCGGATCAGTGCAGAGCCGGCTCTTTGCGTTTCGGTTGTTCCCCCGTCAACCACGCGTAGCCGGAGGTCCTACTCAGGTGCTCACTGTCGACATTGCTCTTCCCGACGTCGAAGAGCTGCAAAAACTCGTTGCGTCGGGACAGGAGAAGGGGTTCCTCACCTACGACGAGATCGTCAAGGGGATCGAGGAAGTCGAGCTCACGAAGGAGCAAGTCGAAGACTTCACGACGTACCTGATCGACCACGGCGTCGAGCTGGTCGAGGGCGAAGAGCACAAGCGCCTTCCGCACGAGCAGCCGCTCGTCGAGGAAGAAGTGAAAGCCGCGCCGAAGCTCGACCTCACGGTCGAGCCGTCGCTCGACTCGCTGCGGCTCTACCTGCGCGAGATCGGCAAGGTGCCGCTGCTCACCGCCGACCAGGAGGTCTATCTGGCGAAGCGGATCGAGCGCGGCGACATGATCGCGAAGACGCAGATGATCGAGGCGAACCTGCGCCTCGTCGTCTCGATCGCGAAGGGCTACCTCGGCCGCGGCCTGTCGTTCCTCGACCTGATCCAGGAGGGGTCGCTCGGCCTCATCCGGGCGGTCGAGAAGTTCGACTACCGCAAGGGCTACAAGTTCT
>JAICUZ010000077.1 GCA_025935595.1 Burkholderiales bacterium | reverse complement strand
GATCGCGATGAGGACGCTCGACTTCACCCGGCCGGGCACGGCGGCCGGCGCGGTCGGCGTCGCGCAGGCCGCCTACGAGTACGCGGTCGAGTACGCGAAGCAGCGCGTCACCTTCGACGTCCCGATCGCGATGCACCAGGGCGTCAACTTCATGATCGCCGACATGGCGACCGAGATCGAAGCGGCGCGCCTCCTCACCTGGCAGGCTGCATGGATGCTCGACCAGGGCGAGCGCGCGACGCTCTACTCGTCGTTCGCGAAGCGGTTCGCCGCCGATACCGCGATGAAGGTCACGACCGACGCGGTGCAGGTGTTCGGCGGGTACGGCTACATGAAGGAATATCCGGTCGAGAAGCTGATGCGCGACGCGAAGCTGTTCCAGATCTACGAGGGGACGTCCCAGATCCAGCGCCTCGTGATCGCGAAGGAAATCTTCATCCCCCGGGACTGATGGCGCTCGAGATCGATCTGCAGGGGCGCGTTGCGTTTGTCACCGGCGGCTCGCGCGGCCTGGGGCGGATGGACGCGCTGACCCTCGCGCGTGCCGGCGCCGACGTCGTCATCGCCGACCTCCTCGTCGAGTCCGAGCTCACCGAGGAAACCGACGAGTACGGCCCCCTCGCGACGGTGGCGCGGGCGCAGGGCCTGGTCGGCACGGAGTCGGCCGCGGAGGAAATCCGCGCGATGGGTCGGCGCGCCTTCGCGGTCAAGTGCGACGTCACCGACACCGGCCAGGTCGCCGCGGCGGTGGCGCGCACGGTCGACGAGCTCGGCGCCGTCGACATCCTCGTCAACAACGCGGGCACGCTCGACCATGTCGGCCAGTTCCACGACCAGAATCCGGCGCTCTGGGAGCGTGACCTGCGCGTCAACCTGACCGGCGCCTTCAACTGCGCGCAGGCGGTGTGGCCGCGCATGAAGGAACGGAAGTGGGGGCGCATCGTGAACATGGCCTCCGTCGCGGGCACGCTCGGCGGCTTCGGGCAGGCGTCCTACTCGACGACCAAAGCGGGTCTCCTCGGCCTCACGAAGACGCTCGCGATGGAGGGCGGTCGCCACGGGATCACCGCGAACGCGATCGTGCCCGGGATCATCGGAACCGAGGCGTTCCATTTCGCGAACCCGGCGATGAACGAACGGATTGCGAACCGGACGGTCTTCAAGCGGCCCGGCGAGCCGCAGGACATCGCAAACGCGATCGCCTTCCTCTGTTCCGACCTCGCCGCCTACATCACCGGCATCGAGCTCAACGTCTCCGGCGGCGTCGAGCTGTTCGTCTTCTAAAGCGCAAGCTACTCTGGATACGTGGCCGCTTCGTCCCCGGCCGTTCGCCGCCGCGCGCCCGCGCGGTCCCGGCTCTGGACCCGTCTCGGCCTCGCCGGCCTGGCGGCGATCGCGGTCGTGCTCGTGCTGCCGCTCTTCTTCGCCGGATCCAAGAACCGGCTGGCCGAGGGGACGCGGATCGGCGGGATCGACGTCGGGGGCCTCACCGCCGCGCAGGCGAAGTCGCAGCTGACGACCCAGGCGGCCCGGCTCTCGACGGTTCCCGTGACGTTCAGCGCCGGCGGCCGGCGCTTCGAGCTGACCGCGAAGCAACTGGGAGTCGTCGCGGACTGGGGGGCCGCCGTCGACAGCGCGATGCGGAACGGCGGCGGCATCGGGATCGTCCGCGGCTACCGGCGCCTGTCGCTCGAGCTCTTCCCGAAGGACTTGATGCCGCCGACGAAGGCCTACGACGCGGGGCTGGACTACAAGCTCCAGGTGATCGCCCACGCCGTCAATGCTCCCGCCCGCGACGCGAAGCTCGTGCGCCGCGGGCTCCGCATCACGATCGCCGGCGGCTCCGCGGGGCACACACTCGATCGTGCGCTCGCCCGTGACGAGATCGTCCGGGCGCTCGCGTCCTTCTCGCGGGCGCCCGTCTCGCTGCCCGTGTCGGTCGCCGCGCCGCGCACGACGATCGCGTCCCTGACGGCGGCCCAGCGCAGGGCTTCGCTCGTCGTTTCGGCACCGGTCCGCGTGACCGTCGGCGAGATGACGCTGCGCATACCGCGCTGGCGCCTCGCGACGATTCTCGACCTCGACACGGTGCGTTTCTCGGGCTCTGCGGCTGACCGCTATTTCGCGAGGCTCGAGAAGCAGGTCGACCGCCCCGCGAAAGACGCAGGCTTTGCGGTCGCGAGCGACAAGATCGCCGTCACCCCCGCCGAGCCCGGGCTCGAGCTCGACATTCCGCGTGCGGCCGCCGCCGTTCTCGCCGCCGCCTCGCGCCCGACGAACCGCGTGACGCGCCTACCGCTTGCGGTGGTACAGCCGAAGCGGTCGACCGCGGCGGCGCAGGCGATGGGGATCACCGGCGTCGTCGGCACCTACGAGACCATCTACGGCGGTGACCCGAACCGCATCCACAACGTCCAGCTCGTCGCGCACCTCGTCGACGACAAGCTGATCGCACCCGGCACGACGTTCTCGTTCAACGGCACGACGGGTGAGCGGAGCGCGGACAAGGGATTCCTCGAGGCGCCGGTGATCGTGAACGGCGAGCTCCAGACGGGGCTCGGCGGCGGCGTCTGCCAGGTCTCGACGACTGTCTTCAACGCGGCGTTCGAGGCGGGGCTGCCGATCACCGCGCGTACGAATCACGCGCTGTACATCTCGCACTACCCACTCGGACGCGACGCGACGGTCAACTATCCGGATATCGACCTCAAGTTCGTGAACGACACCGGCCATTGGCTGTTGCTGCGCACGTTCGTCGGCTCGTCGTCGCTCGTCGTGACGCTGTACGGCACTCCGGCACACCGGCGCGTCGAATCGACGGCGCAGCCGCTGCGTCACGTCGCGGCGCCGCCGGTGCAGAAGACGGTCGACGCGACGCTGAAGCCGGGCCAGGTGGTGGTCGACGATCCGGGCGTGCCGGCGCAGGCGACCTCAGTCGAACGCAAGGTCTACGCGCCGGACGGCAAGCTCCTGTCCGACGCGACGTGGTACTCGAGCTACCGCGCCGAGCCGAAGATCGTGCGCGTCGGCCCGAAGAAGACGAAGCCGAAGAAGCCGCCGGCGACTACGACGGTCGAGCCGGCGCCGCGCCTTCCGCACTGACAATCGCCTCGATCAGCCACTCGGGCACCCGGGTCGGCCGCATCGTCGCCGAGTCGACTGTCGCGTGCGTCGTCCAGCCGTCGGCGAGCAGCTCGCCGTCACGCTCGATCGCATACTCGTAGCGGAACCTCGCGCCCCGCACGTCGAGGCAGCGCGCGTGGACGACGAGCCGGTCGTCGAACTTCGCCGGCTGGAGGTAGCGCACGTGCGTCTCGAGCACGAGCGCCTCGACGCCGAGGTTGCGCAGCCGCTGATACCCGCCGGCGTAGCGCTCGAGGTACTCGACGCGCGCCACCTCGAACCAGATGAAGTAGTTCGAGTTGTGGACGATCCCCTGAGCGTCGGTCTCGGCGAACCGGACCTTCACCTCGGTTGAGAAACTGAAGCCATCGCCAGGCACGACGCAGCCATGCTCGCAGAACCATCCGCGCGAATCAGCCGTCGATCGTGAACCGTGAGCCGAGGCGCTACGACGCGCTCGCCGTGCGCGCTTCGGCGGGCAAGACGCTCAGGCCGCTGTGCGCTTGAGCGGCCGTTCGACGAGGACGTGCGAGCAGCCTGCGCAGACCTGCCGCTCGACCTCGTAGGGGACGCCTGCGCGCTGCAGGACCACGTGCACCCGCTTCGCGACGTGCTGGTGTGGAGGACGCTGGGCCATCGTCATCACAAACGGTAGTCCCATCGGCGTCACTCGCCCAGACCGAAAGGGTGAATTTCCTGCGACTTCTCGGTGACAGTTCAGCCGAGCGAGACGAGCGAGAGCTGCACGTGCTCGTCGAGCCCGGACACGCCGACGCCCACGAGCCGAAGCGGGGCGGGACGGTCGCGCAGGGCGCGGTCGAGGAGCCCGCAGGCGAGCTCGCCGATCCGCTCGGCATCGCCGGTCCCGACGGGCAGCGAGGTCGACCGCGTCCGGATCGCGAAGTCGGGATAGCGCACCTTCGTCGTCACGGTCCGGGCGACCTGGCCGCGCGCCTCGAGGTACCCGGCGATCTTCACCGCCATCCGGCGGAGCTCGTCGTGCAGCCGCTCGGGATCGGCGATGTCGCGCGAGAAGGTCTCCTCCTGCGAGATCGAGATCCGCTCGACCGACATCTCGAGCGGCCGCGGGTCGATGCCGCGCGCGCGGTCGCGCAACTCACGTCCGACCTTTCCGCGCAGCACCCCGGCGAGCTCGTCGTCTTCGATCGACGCGAGCTGGCCGATCAGCTCGATGCCGAAGCCGTTCAGCCGCTCCTCCGCCTTCGGGCCGACGCCCGGGAGGAGCCGGATCGGGAACGGCGCGAGGAAGGCTGCTTCGCGTCCAGGCCGCACGACGGTCAGGCCGCCCGGCTTGCGTCGGTCCGACGCGACCTTGGCGACGACCTTCGACGTGGCGACGCCGAGCGAGCACGAGAGGTGCGTGCGTGCGCGGACGACCGCGCGGACCGCCTCGGCGACGGCACGCGCGTCGTCGAACGCCTCTGCGACGCTCGCGAGATCGAGGTAGCCCTCGTCGATCCCCGCCTGCTCGACCGCCGGAACGATCTCGCGCACGGTCGACCAGACCTCGCGTGAGTAGTCGCGGTAGAGGGTGTGGCGCGGCCGCACGAACACCGCGTGCGGGCACCGTCGCAGCGCCTCGGCGGCCGACATCGCCGAGTGGATCCCGAACGAACGCGCCACGTAGTTCGCTGTCGCGACGACGCCGCGGCCGTGCGGGTCGCCGCCGACGATCAACGGAACCGTGCGCAGGGAGGGGTTTTCCAGCTCCTCGACCGCAGCGAAAAACGCATCCAGGTCGAGATGAGCGACAATCATGGGGGGAGACTAGAGATGCGGGTGGCGGTTCTCGGATGCGGGCTGGTCGTGGTGCTCGTCGCAGCGGGTTGTGGCGGCGAGCGGTCGCAGCCTGTCGCCGTCAAGAAGCCGCCGGCCCGTAAGGCGCCGGCGCCGAAGCCGAAGCCGGCGCCGCGCTGCTCCGCCACATCCGAGCGTGTGCTCACGTCCGCCCGGGTCTCGTACGCCGGCTTCGCGCCGCACGGAGCAGTCGCCTACCGCGCGCCGGGTGGGGCGGTCGTCGCCCGCTTCGGCCGCGAGAACGTGAACGGCTACCCGACGTATTTCGGCGTTCTCGGCAAGCGCGTCGGCAAGGACTGCCGTGCGCTCTGGTACCGAGTCCAGTTGCCGATCCGCCCGAACGGCGCCGTCGGCTGGGTGCGCGCCTCGGGGATCCGGTTGCAGCCGGTCGACCTTCGAATCGAGGTCGACGTCTCACGCCGGCAGCTCACGTTGTTCCGCGCGGGTCAGCGCGTGCTTCGAGCGACCGTCGCCGTCGGCGCGTCGGCGACGCCCACGCCGATCGGCCGCTACTACGTGAACCAGCGCCTCGTCCCGGCAGACACGAGTGGCCCGTTCGGGCCGGGTGCGATCGGCATCTCCGCCTTCTCGCCCGTCCTCACCGGCTGGGCGCAGGGCGGGCCGGTCGCGATCCACGGCACGAACGAGCCCTGGTCGATCGGCCACGCCGTCTCGAACGGCTGTATCAGGCTCCGAAATGACACGCTCGAGCGGCTCTTCAAGGTCGTCCCACCTGGGACGCAGGTGATAATCCATCCCTAGCCCCAGCGGAAGGAGCCCGATGGCGACGAAGAGCACACTGGACCGGTTGACGAGCCTCGGCGAAGAGGTGATCGAGAAGGCGTCACAGAACCCGAGCCTCGCGCGCGTCGTCGGCGCGGCGACGCAGCTGAAGGACCGCGTCGACGATCTCTCGAAGCGCGTGCGCGGGCTCGAGGCGATGGAGAAGCGGATTGCCGATCTGGAGCAGCGCCTCAAGAAGCTCGAGAACGCGCAGAAGCGCGCGACGACGGCCGCCAAGAAGCCGCCCGAGCCGCCTAAGCCCTAGGCACACGGACGCGCAGCGCGCCCGGGACGACCGAGAAGGCGGCGGGCGTCGTCCCGACCTGCTCGCCCTCGAGCTCGATCGGCAGCGGGACGGGCGCGTCCACCTCGACGCGCCTCGACCGGAGCACCTCCACCTTCGGATGGTGGACGTGCTTGCCCTTGTAGATCTTCGGCGCCGTGGTGAGGAAGTCGATCTTCGACACGTCGCCGATCAGGACGACGTCGAACTGCCCGTCGTCGGGCGCAGCATCCGGAGCGAGCATCATCCCGCCGCCGTGCCAGACGCCGTTCGCGACGATCACGTCGTGCATGCGGCCGCGACGCTCGGCGTCGTCGAGGCGCACAGTGACCTCCGTGTTCTGCCACTCGAGGAACACGCGCGTGAGCGCATAGAAGAAGGTCACCTTGCCGCCGAGCACCTTCGACATCCCGTTCGCGCGCTGCGCGACGGCGCCGCTCATTCCGACGGACGAGACGTTCGCGAAGTAGCGCTCGGCCGTTTCGCCCGACCAGGTCAGGTAGGTGACATGCCCGGCGTCGATCGTCCGCACGTCGCCTTCGAGCGCGACGCGCACCGCGTCCTCGAACTTCGTCGGGACGTCGTACGTGCGCCCGAAGTCCATTCCGGTTCCGAGCGGGATCGAGGCCAGTTCGACGCCGCGACCAACGACGCCGTTCACGACCTCGTTGAGCGTGCCGTCGCCGCCGACCGCGACGACGAGCGTCGCGCCGCTGTCGACAGCCTCGCGTGCGAGCTCGATCAGGTGGCCGGGACGCTCCGAGAGGAGCGTGTCGCCCTGCAGGCCGAGAGCGGATGCGCGCCGCGCCAGCTCGGGCCAGCGCCTGCCGGTGGCGCCGTTCCCGGAAGCCGGGTTGACGAGGAAGACCGTTGACGAGCTAATGGTCGGAGATCGCGACATCGAGCGCGATGCGTGTCATGCGATCCACGGCGGCTCGGAGGTCGTCGTCCGAGATGCGCGTGAACTCGCCCTCGACCACGATGTCGCTGACCGTGAGCAGGCAGCCGGCCTCGACCCCGCGCAGCGCGCCGACGGTGAACAGCGCCGACGCCTCCATCTCGACCGCGAGCACGCCGCGCTTCGACCAACGCTCGTACTGCCCCTCGTCCGAGTTGTAGAAGACGTCGCTCGAGACGATCGGCCCGACGTGCAGGTCCTGCCCGAGCTCCTTCGCCGTGTGCACGGCGCCGTGGATGATCGACCAGGAGGCGGTCGGGCAGTGCGGCTCGTTCCCGACAAGGTGCATCGCCGTCGAGTCGGCCGGGACCGCGGTGAGCGCGACGATCAGGTCGCCGAGCTGGTGGTGCGGCTGGAGCCCACCGCACGTGCCGACGCGGATGAGCTTCTTGCAGCCGAGCTGGACCAGTTCCTCGAAGACGATCGTCGCGCCGGGGCAGCCCATCCCCGTCCCCTGCACCGAGACCGGCTTGCCGTTGTAGGTCCCCGTGTAGCCCAAGAGGCCGCGCTCGGCGTTCCGTTGCACGACGTCCTCGAGGTACGTCTCGGCGATGTACTTGGCGCGAAGCGGATCGCCGGGGAGGAGCACTGCTTCTGCGTACTGGCCCGGTTCGGCGCGAACGTGGATCGGCATGGCGCCCCACCCTATAGGAGTATTCGCACGTGACTCTCGTCGAGCCGACGCGCAACCAGGTGCTCGCGTACTGCGCGCACGATCCCATCGAGCGCGTCTTCCTCGAGGACGCCGCGCGCCGCGGCTTCGGGCGGTTCGCGGCGGTCAGAAACGGCGACGGTGCGATCAGCGCGTTGTGCCACAGCGGCGCGAACCTCGTTCCGTCCGGCGAAGGCTGTGAGGCGTTCGCGCCGCTCGCCGTCCGTTCGCAGGCCCGCATGATCATCGGTGAGGCGCGCGCCGTGGAAGCGGTGTGGTGTGCGGCGGAGGACCGGCTGCCGCCTGCCCGCGAGGACCGCCCGGGCCAGCCGGTCTACGCGATCAGCGAGCCGCCGCCGGCCGGAGACAGTGGGTTGCGCGCGGCGCGCGAAGACGACTTGGCGATCCTCGTTCCCGCCTGCGCGGCCGCGCACGAGCTGGAGCTCGGCATCGACCCGTTGGGCCGCGACGCCGACGGGTTCCGGTGGCGGACGTCGACGCAGATCGAGGAAGGACGCTCATGGCTCTGGGTCGAGGACGGCGTCGTCCTCTTCAAGGCGGAGGCGTCGGCGTGGACGCCGCGTGCGGTCCAGCTTGCGCAGGTCTGGACGGATCCGGAGGCGCGCGGGCACGGCTATGCGGCCCGCGGCCTGGCCGACCTCATCCGGCTGCTGCTCGATTGGGTGCCGGCCGTTACCCTGTTCGTCCGCAGCGAGAACGATGCAGCGATCGGGCTCTACGAGAAGGTGGGTATGCGGAAGGTTCTCGAGTACCGGAGCGTGCTGTTTTGAAGCGGATCCTCAAGTACGCATTCCTGCTGTGGGTGGCGCGCTGGCTGGGCCGCGAGATCGCGGCGCGCCTCGAAAGCCGCGGGCGCGTGGTTGAATGACGATCTGAGCGTTCTCGAGCGCATCGAGCAGCACATCCGGCGCCACGACCTGATCGAGCCGGGCGGCGCCGTGCTGTGCCTCGTCTCCGGTGGCGCCGACTCGACCTGCCTGTACCACGCGCTTCGCGAGCTCGGCTACCGCGTGTCGGCGCTGCACGTCGACCACGGCCTGCGCGGCGCCGAGTCCGATGTCGATGCCGCCTGGTGCGCGGCGAAGCTCGGCGCCGAGGTGGTGCAGGGCGCCGCCCGTTGCCCGACCGAAGCGGAGCTGCGTGACGTCCGCTACTCGTTCCGCACGACCGAGCTGCGCGCGACGGGCCACACGCTCTCCGACCAGGTCGAGACGATCCTGTACCGGCTCGCGTCCCGCGGAACGACGAAAGGCATCGACGTGCGCCGCGACGATCGCGTCGTCCGCCCGCTCCTCTGCGTCTGGCGCGAAGAGACGGAGGAGTTCTGTCGCGACCGCGGGCTCGAATGGCGCACCGACTCGTCGAACCCGGAGACGCTGCGCGGCATGATCCGCAACGAGATCCTGCCGCTCCTCGAGCGCATCCATCCGGCCGCGCGCGAGAACGTGCTTCGCATGCTCGACGAGCGGCAGACGATGCCGCCCGCGCTCGCCGAGCTCCTCTCCTCGCCGGTCGGCTCGAAGCGGGTCGACCTCGGAGGCGGCGTGCAGGCGGTGCGCGAGCACGACCGGCTCTGGCTCGAGTCCGTCCCGCGCGACCTCGACCGTCCGGTCGTGTGGGGCGGGTGGCGCATCGAATCGAGGCTGCCCGGACTTAGAGTACGTGGGTGGCGACCGGGCGATCGGCTCGCCGGCCGCACGAAGAAGGTGCAGGACGTGTTCGTCGACGCCAAGATCCCACGCTCCGATCGCGACGGCTGGCCGCTCGTCGTTCGTGGCGACGAGGTCGTGGCGGTCCCCGGGATCGTCGACGTGGAGGGGGTGAGCGCTGCGCGTGTCACAGACTGAGCTCGAACGGGGAGTGGGCGAGGTGCTCATCGACGAGGACCGGCTTCAGGATCGGATCCGCGACCTGGGACGTGAGCTCTCATCCGACTACGCCGGCCGCGAGCTGCTGCTCGTCGGCGTGCTCAAGGGCGCCGTGTTCTTCATGGCCGACCTGATGCGGTCGCTGTCCGTGCCCTGCGAGATCGACTTCATGGCGATCTCGAGCTACGGCGCCGCCACCGACTCGTCGGGCGTCGTCCGGATCCTCAAGGACCTCGACATCAACATCGAGGGGCGCCACGTCCTCGTGGTCGAGGACATCATCGACTCCGGGCTGACGCTCTCCTATCTGCTCCGGAACCTCGAGTCCCGCGAGCCCGCGAGCCTCGAGATCTGCGCCCTCCTGACGAAGCCCGACCGCCGGGAGATCGAGGTGCCCGTCCGCTACGTCGGATTCGAGATCCCGAACCGGTTCGTGATCGGCTACGGGCTCGACTTCGCCGAGCGATATCGAAACCTCCCTTACGTGGGGGTTCTTCACCCGGATCTGATGCCGGAAGGGGCGTAACCCTGGTGGATTCCGAAAGGGTTCTGCCGTTACCCGCACGAACATGCACTCGGCTACCCTGAGCGAAGAG
>JAICUZ010000250.1 GCA_025935595.1 Burkholderiales bacterium | reverse complement strand
TGCGCCGCAGCCGCCCGACCCGAACGGCTACGCCGTCCAGCTGGCGGTGACGGAGACCGACAACCAGGCTCCGCTCGACGGGTTCGGCGCACCCGTCACGATCCACATCGCCAAGCTCTCCGCCGGCTTGATCCCGGCGTTCTCGACCGACGGCACCGCCTGGACGCCGATCGCCCCGCTGACCTCGGCAGGACTGACGAACACCCAGCTGACCGGCTACACGCGTGACAGCGACGGGACGTACGACATCCAGACGCTCGTCCCGGGCTGGTTCGGGCTGATCGCAGACGTGCGCCCGCCTACCGCGCCCGCGGTCGCGGCACGGTTGACCCCGAGCGGGCTCTACCTGTCGTGGCAGCCGGCGACTGACGACGGCACGATCGCCTCCTATGCGGTGCTCCGGAACGGCGCGCCGGTGATGACGCTGACCGCCGCAGCGCGCCGTGCGGCGGTGCGCAAGCCGGCGACGGGCGCGCAGACCGTCTACCGCGTGCAGGCGACCGACGCGGCCGGCAACGCGGGGAAGCCGAGCGGCCCGGTCGTGCTGTTCACGAAGAAACGGCCGACCGGCCTGCCGCGCGCCATCCCACGCTGGGCGTTCGGCCTGTTCGACTACCAGCGGCACAAGGCGCCCCGGCCGAAGGCGGCGCCGAAGCGCCCACCTGCGTGGTACTGGCGCTGGGCGGCGTGGCGCGCCCAACCGTTCCGCCTCCGGTAGCCCTCCGCAAAAAGAAAATCCCGCCGGCGCGGTGGCGCTTTCGTCCACCCTGCCGACCGGCCCATTCGCGCTTGCACGCGCCTGAGTCGCTCGACGGGGCTTCGACCTACTCGCGCTCCGCGCCCGGCGGGATCCGCAGAGTACGACGGGCGCGCCGGAACTGCAAGGGCTTCGTAAGGAGATGGCTGCTCCGAGCGAGGTTTTTCTGATTCCTCATCTACGATCGGGCGCGATGAAGGGGGTCATCGCAGCGCTGGTGGCGCTTGCTGCGTTGACGATCGCGGCCGAGTCGCCCGCGCGCACGGCCCGGGCTCAGCACGTGACGCTGATCGGCGACTCGGTCGCCGACGCGATCGCGGGCGATCAGAGCGCCGTGGCGATCCTGCAGCAGGGCGTCGCGCTCGATCTCGAGGTGGCGCCGTGCCGGCGCGTCGAGGGGGTCGGCTGTCCGGTCGACGGGGTGCGACCGCCGAGCGTGGTTCAGTTCGTTCAGTCGATGGGCTCGAAGCTCGGTGACAACGTCGTCGTCGCGGTTGGCTACAACGACTTCGAGGAGCAGTACGCGGGCAACCTCGAGGACGCGATCGACGCGCTGGCTGCGGCCGGCGTCAAGCGGATCTTCTGGCTGACGCTTCGCGCGGCACGACATCCGTACGTGACGATGAACGCCGACATCACCGAAGCCGCGGCCCGTCACCCGCAGATGACCGTCGTCGACTGGAACGTCTACTCCCGCAGCCACCCGACCTGGTTCCAGACCGACGGCCTCCACCTTCTCGGCGCAGGCTCTGACGCGATGGCGACGCTGATCCACAACTCGCTCCTGGCTGCCGGTGTCGCCGCGAAGCCTCCGCGCATCGTCACCTCCGTGCTTCCGGCCGCCCATCACGGCAAGGCGTATCGCACGCGGCTGGCTGCCACTGCCGGGGTCGCCCCGTATCAGTGGTCGCTGCTCGAGCGTGCGCCGGCCGGGATCCATCTCGCACCGAACGGGACGGTCACCGGCACACCACGCGCGAAACCGGGCCGCTACACGTTCAGCGTGCGGGTTCGTGATGCGTTCAGGACGATGGTGACCAGGCGTTTGACGTTCCGCATCCTCGCGTAACGTCGCAGGGTGCTCTTCCCGACCGTCACCTTCGCGGTCTTCTTCCTGATCGTGCTCCCGGTGAGCTGGTCGCTCATGCGCCACCAGTCAGCCTGGCGGCTGTTCATCCTCGCCGCGAGCTTCGTGTTCTACGCCTGGTGGGACTGGCGCTTCGTCTTCCTGCTCGCGGCGTCGATCGTCGTCAACCAGACGCTGGCGGTCGCCATCTACCGCACCGGGGCGGTGGCGCCTCGGAAGGCGTTGCTCGCAGCCGCGGTCGCATTCGACCTCGGTCTCCTCGCGTACTTCAAGTACACGAACTTCTTCCTCAGCTCGATCGACAACGTGCTCGGGACGTCGTGGATCGCGAACGTGACCCTCCCCGTCGGCGTCTCCTTCTTCACGTTCATGGCGATCTCGTACGTCGTCGATACATACCGCGGCGAGCTCGTGCCGACGACGCTCATGCGGTTCGCAGTGTTCCAAGCGTTCTTCCCGCACCTCGTCGCGGGGCCGATCGTGCGCGCCCGCGAGTTGCTGCCTCAGCTCGACGAGCCGCGCGACCCACGTCGCGTCGACACCGGCCGCGCGTTCTTCCTCATCGTCACGGGCCTCTTCCTGAAGGTGGTGATCGCGAACCACCTCGCGACCCACATCGTCGATGACGTCTTCGCGGCGCCGAGTCGCCACTCCTCGCTTGAAGTCCTCGTCGGGGTCTACGGCTATGCCGTCCAGATCTTCGCCGACTTCTGCGGCTATACGAACATCGCGATCGGCATCGCGCTCCTGCTCGGATTCGAGTTCCCACAGAACTTCGCGTCGCCGTACAGCGCGGTGTCTCTCCAGGACTTCTGGCGGCGGTGGCACATGACGCTGTCGCGATTCCTGCGCGACTACCTGTACATCCCGCTCGGGGGGAATCGCAAAGGCCGCATCCTCACGTATCGCAACCTGTTGCTGACGATGTTGCTCGGCGGCCTCTGGCACGGCGCCGCCTGGACGTTCGTCGTGTGGGGAGGCATCCACGGGCTCGGTCTCGCGGTCGAGCGCGCGACGGGGTGGAAGCCGCATACGCGCGCCCAGGTGTGGCTCGGTCGCCTGCTCACGTTCCACGTCGTCTGCTTCGCGTGGATCTTCTTCCGTGCGGACTCGTTCTCGCGTGCGGGCGATGTGATCGTGCGCCTGTTCGATGCGTGGGGCCAGGGCTCGCCGCTCGTCACCACGTCGGTCGTGCTCGCGATCGCCGTCGGCATCGTCTCGCAGTACGTGCGGCCGGGCGCGGTCGTGTCGGTCGTCTCCTCCTTTCAGCGGCTGCCGGTCGTCGCCCAGTCCGCGTGCGTCGCCGTCGCGCTGACGCTGATCAACACGCTCGGCCCGACCGGCGTCGCTCCCTTCATCTACTTCCGGTTCTGATGATTGCCGCGTACAAAGGCATCGCCGTCCTCGCGCTCGCGCTCTTCCTCGCGGCACTGCTGCAGGCGGAAGGGCTGCGCAAGCAGGCCGAGATCCAGCCTTCCGGCTTTCAGCGCGACGTCGCTCTCCGCGTCACGAAGCCGCTCGTCTCGTTCTCGCGCGCGCTGCACCTGACGACGCCGCGGCACGAGCTGCAAGTCGCGATCGGACGAAGAGACGAGGACCGGATCGACACGCAGGTTCACCTGAACCTGCCTCCGCCCGCGACCACGCCGCCCGCCGTCCACAAACCGAAGCCGAAATCGAGGCCGCTCTTCACGGCGGCGCATCCGCTGCGTGTCTGGGTCGCCGGCGACTCGCTCGCGCAGGTTCCCGGGGACGCGCTCGAGCGGATCGGCGGCGCGATCGACGTCGTCGGGGTCGAGAGCCGACTGTCGACCGGCCTCGCGCGCACCGACCTCTACAACTGGTTCACGCGCATCCAGCAGGCATCGCGCCAGCTGCATCCCGATGTCGTCGTCTTCTCGTTCGGAGCGGACGACGCGCACGACTACATGGGCGGAGCGCACGTCGGGTCGTTCGGCAGCCCGTCGTGGATCGCGGAGTACCGTCGGCGGATCGACGGCGTGACGCGTGAGCTGAACACCGATGGCATCCGCGTCGTGTGGCTGGGGCTCCCGATCCCGGACGGGCCGGGCTTCAGGAAGAGCTTCCCCGTCGTCAACACCATCCTGGAGAACGTCGCCCGCTCGCACTCGAACGACGCGACCTACGTCGACACCTGGCATCGCCTCGACGACTTCCACGGGCGGTACGCGCAGTACCTTCGCGTCCACGGGAAGCTGACCCAGGTCCGCGCCTCCGACGGTGTGCACTACACCCAGGCGGGCGGCGACCTCGT
>JAICUZ010000030.1 GCA_025935595.1 Burkholderiales bacterium | reverse complement strand
ACGCCGGAGAGCTCGTCGACTGGCTCAGCGCCGCCGGCGCGCAGTGGCGAGCCTGGGCCGACCAGGTGGCGAGGCAGCTGGCTGCAGCGGGAGTGGCGCCCGACGCGCGAGTGCGGTCTCTCGCCAAGGACCTCCCCGTGCATTACGTTCCGAGCGGGTGGCTCGAAGCCGGCGAAGGGCGGCGGCTCGTCGATGACCGCCTCTCGAGCGTCGCACGATGGGCATGCGACCGGCGCGCGCAAGCGACGGGTGCCTCCGCCGAGCTGCTCGACGTGATCTGCTCGGGTCTGCAGGCGCAGCTACAGGAACGACGGGACGTCGACCCCGCTCACGCAGCCAAGGCAGCGAACTCACCGACGACAACGCCGTAGGCGAGGTGTGCCAGGATCATCGCCAGCATCGTCTGGCGGCCGTAGTTGGCGAGCATGAAGCCGGGTGGCTCGAGCAGCGCCGAGGAGCCTGCTGCGTCGAAGCCGGTGCCCATCCGTGGGTGCACCGCCGGGAGGATGACGTTCACGAGCGCGGTGCCGGCGAACAGCGCATGGGCCAGGCCGAGCAGTGCACCGATCACGACACCGCTGTGGCCCGTCGTCGCGAACACGGCCCAGTACCCCAAGGCGAACACGAGCCCGAAGATGAAGTGAACGGCATACCCGATCAGCTTGGCGCGCACGCGGTCCGCCGTCACGGCGGTCCCGAGGAGGAAGGGGAGGTCCATACGCGTCAGGCCCAGCTCGCCGGCTGCGCGCATCGCGGTCGTCAGTAGGACCGTTCCGACCAAGCCTCCGACGAGGGCGCCCCAGATCACGCGGACGCCCCTGCGAGCGCGACTGCGGCATTGATCAGCGCGAGGTGCGACAGCCCCTGCGGGAAGTTGCCGAGGAAGGCACCGGTTGTCGTGTCGATCTCCTCCGCGAAGAGACCGACATCGTTCGCGAGCCCGACCAGCTCGTCGATCAGCGCGGTCGCCTCCTCGAGGCGACCCTGACGTGCAAGCGCCTCTGCGAGCCAGAACGAACACGCGAGGAACGCACCCTCCTCGCCCGGCAAGCCGTCCTCGCCGAGGTAGCGATGGACAAGCGGACCCCGGGCGAGCTCACGGCGGATCGCGTCGACGGTACCGACCAGACGGGGCGCGCCGGGACTGTCGTAGCCGGCCAGGACACCGAGAAGCAACGAAGCATCCAGCTCGTCTTCACCGACTGCGCGAACGTAGCTGCCCTTGGCGTCCGAGTAGCCGTGATTCTCGACGAAGTCATGAACTGCAGCACGTTCCCGCCGCCACCGGACGATATCCGCCTTCGGCAGATATCCGCGTTCGGCGAGCGCGACCGCGTGATCGAGCGCAACCGCGCACATCATCTTCGACTCGACGAAGTGCGCCGCGTCCGCTCGCACCTCCCAGATCCCGGCGTCGGGTTCTCGCCAGAGGTCGCAGACGAGATCGGCGATCTCGGCGATCCGGCGGCCGTGGTCACGATCGAGCTCGCCCGCGAACTCGGCGAACAGCGCAGCCGCTGAGAGCACCTCGCCGTAGACATCGAGTTGCAACTGTCCGGCGGCACCGTTTCCGACCCGGACCGGAGTCGAGCCTCGGTATCCGGCAAGAGCCAGTTCACGTTCGGGGGCGTCGGCGCGACCGTTCAGGCGGTACAGCACCTGCAGGCGCGGGTGAGTCAGCTGCGAGGCATGGAGCAGCCAGGAGAAGAAGGCGCGCGCTTCGCTGTCGCAGCCGAGGGCAAGCAGCGCCTGCAGTGTGAAGGCGGCATCGCGTGGCCACGAGAAGCGGTAGTCCCAGTTCCGTCCGCCGCCGATCTCCTCCGGTAGCGAAGTCGTCGCGGCGGCCGCGATCGCCCCCGACGGCGCAAACACGAGCAACTTCAACGCCAGCCCACTACGTACGACCTCCTGACGCCAACGCCCCTCATACGTGCGCTCGCTCGCCCAGGTGCGCCAACGTGCGACGGTGCCGTCGAGTCGGAGCTCGATCTCGTCTCGAGCCGGAAAGACCAGCGGCTCGTGATGAGCAACGCTCATCGCAAGCAGACTCGAGTCGCCGGACCCACAGCTGAAGTGACCCGAGACCGCGTCCTCGCCGACCTCGACGGCACCGGCGTCCCACGCCAGCACTGCGAGTGCGTCGGCGCCGCGAGCGGCGACGGGGATGCCGCCGCGAAGAGCAAACGTCCCTGATTCCCGGCCGTAGCTGAAGCGCGGCTCGACGCTCCACTGCATCGGCACTTCGCCCGCGAGGCCGTCGACCCGCCGCGCGAGCTCGCGGTATGGGACGAGCCCACCGTCGGGCAGCGTCATCGCGTCGGTGACTCGAACCGTCCCACCCGATGTCGTGAACGTGGTCTCGAGCACGTTCGTGTCCGGCACGTAGCGGCGCTCGGTCTCGTAAGGGACGGACGGTGCCAGCGTAAATCGCCCGCCGCGCTCGGTATCGAGAAGTGCGCCGAAAACACTGCTCGAGTCGAGGTCGGGCACGCACAGCCAATCGACGGCGCCGTCGCGGCCGACGAGCGCGACCGTCCGGCCGTCGCCGATCGCTGCGTAGTCACGGATCGGGAGGTAGCCGTTCTCTCGCGTCATCGACATGTGAGTGGCCGCGGCGTGCTCGGGCCTTACCTCATCTAGGCCTGGATCAGGCCACGCCGGATCGCGTAGCGCGTGAGCTCGACGCGGTCCCGCATCCCGAGCTTGTCGAGGATGTTCTGACGGTGACGGTCGACGGTCTTGACGCTGATCGACAGCGCCGCAGCTATCTCCTTCGAGGTCTGGGCTTCGGCGATCAGCTTCACGACCTCGATCTCGCGCGGCGTCAGGATCTCGAAGTGCTCTTCGTCGTGCCCGCCTCGAGTGACGTAGTCACGAACGAGCGTCGTCACCGCTGACGGATAGAGAAACGAATCTCCGCGCATTGCAGCGCGGCAGGCCTCGACGATGTCGGTGTCGGCACCGGACTTCAAGACGTAACCGGACGCGCCGGCCTTGAGCGCCTCGAACAGGTACTGCTCGCTGTCGTGCATCGACAGGATCAGCGTCTTCAGCTCCGGCTTGCGCCTGTGCAGCTCTTCCGCGGCCTGGATCCCGGTCATGCGCGGCATCGAGACGTCGAGGACGACGAGGTGAATGTCCTCGCGGAGAGCCATCTCGACCGCTTCGGCACCGTCTTCGGCCTCTGCGACGACTGCGAGGTCCGCCTGTGCGTCGAGGAGCCTCTTCAACCCCGACCGGACGACCGGGAAATCGTCGGCGACCAAGATCCTGGTGACGAGTGGGATCGGCATGGGCTCTCGCTCCTACAGCATGCACGACTGTCCAAGCCCGAGATGGGGCGACGCCCCCACTGCGATCGAAGCGGGCCGCGGGCAGTCTGGAGGCATGGACGACGAACGGAGAACATCGGTCTACGACGCGCAATTGGCGCAGTCGATCGGCTACCGCGTCGACGCGCCGGAGGGACAGCTCGGAGTCGTGCGGAAGGTGCCCCACGCGGGCCGTCCGCCGCGTCCGCTCACGCTCGTCGTCTCCGACGGGAACATGGTGCGACTGGTCTCACTTTGTCGAGTCGCCGAGGTCGAGCCGTTCGAACGGCGCATCATCCTGCGACCCGAAGGTGTCGCAGCGTCGCCGCGTGACGGCCGCACCCTGAAAGCGGCTTGAACGGCTCGCCGCCCCGACGCGCTGCGAGAGCGCTCAGCCGGCCTCGGCGGGGTGGTTCGCGCCGAGCGCGACGGGTGACGTGGACGGACGTCGTCGGGGAAAGCTGACGACCCCCGGCGGTACGACGAGGACCGGGCAGCGTGCAACACCGATGACGTCGGTCGAGACGCTGCCGAGAAAGGCCGCCTTGAATGCGCCGCGGCCGCGCGAGCCGACCACGAGCAGCTCCGCACCTTCGTCGTCGGCGATGTCGGCGAGCCGGTCGGCGGGGAACCCGAATACGACCCGCCGCTTCGCATCGGTCAGATGCTCCTCTTCGAGGACGCGATCGACGAGTGCCTCGCCGGCGGCGAGCAGTGCGTCGGTTGGAATCCCAGCGAGCTGACGCGCCGTCGGCCCGAGCCCGGGCGTCGAGACCGGCGGTTGCACGACGTGTGCGACCACCAGCGGCACGTCGAGCTGCTCCGCGATCTGCGCGGCACGACGGAGCGCGAGGCGAGCGTCGCGTGAGCCGTCGACTCCGCAGACGATTGAACTGGACGTCACGTTCCCTCCCTTGCTCGAAGTCATGGAGGCAGCGTCACTGCCTGTCGCCGCGCCGGCTATCGGTTGTTGACCCCAATCGGTGGCCACCGCGCCCGCAGGCGGGACGGCGGACGACGGCAGGACGACGACCGGACAGCTCGCCTGCTGGATCACGCGAAGCACCGGGCTTCCCGTCCCGCCCGGGTCGCCGGCGGCGTGCGAGCCGATCAGGATCAGCGTTGCGTCCTCGCGCCGCGCCGTCGCAAGAAGCCGCTCCTCGAAGTTTCCGAAGCCGACGTGCACCTTCGTCGTGGGAGCGATTCCGACCTCCGCAGCGAGCCGGGCAAGCCGGCGTGCGACGACCCGAAGGCTGGGCGCCGGTTCGGATGCGCGAGCGGCAAAGGCGACCTGCGGCGCCAGAGCGAGCAGGGGCTCCGGCCGGACGTGCGCGAGCACCAGCCGGCCCTCGAGGCGCTCGACCAGCCTGGCGGCGAAAGCGACGACCGCGCGCTCGGCGAGCGGGTCGGCGATGCCGCAGACAACGACCGGCCGAGCGGTCTGGCCGTGGAAGTTCGCAAGCGGACGGCCCGGGGCCCTGCGCGGAACGAGTGTTGCCGTCGGCATGTCTGCCTCCTTTCATCGCGTCCCACTGAGCCTGCCGGGCATTCGGGCCCGCAGCCATCCGGCCGCCGGCCGATTTCCCGCAGGCGACGAGCCCATGCCGGCCCTCGGCGCCGGAAATGGATGGCGCGTCCACCGGAAATGGCGGCCCAGCCCCATCGCCGCATGTGACGTGTGTCGCGACGATGGCCGCAATGTCGATCCGACCTTCCGAAAGGAGCAAGACCATGCGTCTGCGGTTTCCGATGCTGATCGCAGCCGCTGTCGTGGTCGCGGTGGCGTTGGTCGCCGCAGGCTGCGGCAGCGGCGACAAGAAGGGCGCCGCCGGTGACGGCGGCGCCAAGTCACAGGTCCTGAAGATGGCGTGGGGCGCCGAGCCGCCGTCGCTCGACCCCGGCCTTGCGACCGACACGACCTCGTCGAACGTGCTTCTGAACATCATGGATCCACTGGTGCGGCTCGGCGATGACCTCCAGCCGGTGGCGGCACTGGCCGAGAGCTGGGACGTCGACGGCAAGGTCGTCACGTTCCATCTGCGAGACGACGGCCGCTGGACGAACGGCGACCCGGTCACGGCGCAGGACTTCGAGTACTCGTGGAAGCGCACGCTCGACCCGAAGCTCGCCGCCGACTACGCCTACCAGCTGTACGGCATCGTCGGTGCGGAGGCCTACAACAACGCGAAGCCGGCGCAGGCGGCGAAGCTGCGGGACAAGGTCGCGGTCAAGGCGCTCGACGACCGCACCCTGCGGGTGACACTGACCTCGGCGCAGCCGTGGTTCGTCCAGCAGATGGCGCACCACTCGTTCCTGGCCGTCCACAAGCCGACCGTCGAGAAGCACGGCACCAAGTGGACGGAACCGCGCAACATCGTCACCAACGGCGCGTTCAAGCTGGCCGGCTGGAAGCACGACGCGTCGATCACCCTCGTCAAGAACGCCGACTGGCGGAACGCCGACGACGTCGCCCTCGACCGCGTCGAAGGACGGATCATCGTCGACGGGACGACGCGCGTGCAGGCGTTCGAGGCCGGCGAAGTCGACGCCCTCGACGGCGGCGGGCTGCCGCCCGCCGACATGGCGCGGCTGAAGCAGATGCCCGAGTACGAGAAGTACCCGGCTCTCGGTACCTACTACTACGGCTTCAACCTGAAGAACATCCCCGACGTGAATCAGCGGCGTGCGATGGCGTTCGCGATCGACCGGCAGTCGATCATCGACAACGTCGCCCAGGCGGACCAGATCCCGGCGACCGGGATGGTGCCGCAGGGGATGCCCGGCTTCGACGTGATCAAGCAGGACTTCCTGCCCACGTCTGCCGACCTCGACAAGGCCAAGGAGTTCATGGCCAAGGCCGAGGACCCGAAGCGCAAGATCACGCTGTTCCACAACGACGCGCCCGGCCACAAGGAGGTCGCGGTCGCGGTGCAGGCGATGTGGAAGGACATCGGGATCGACGTGACGATCAAGGCGCAGGAATGGGCCCAATACCTCGAGGTCCTCGGCCCGCCTCCCTCTGATGCGGTCTACGTCTACCGGCTCGGCTGGATCGGCGACTACGTCGACCCGATGAACTTCCTCGAGCTCTGGACGAGCAAGTCGGGCAACAACAACACGCGCTTCGCGAGCCCCGCGTACGACCGGCTGATCGCACAGGCGCGGGACACCGCCGACGACCACGACCGGTACGAGCTGTACCGGCAGGCCGAGGCGATGCTGACCGGCCCGCAGGGCGAGATGCCGATCAGCCCGATCTACTGGTACACGTACACGAACCTCGAGCGGGAGTCCGTCAAGGACACCTTCAACATCAACCTGCTCGATCAGTTCGACCTCTCGAAGGTCGTCATCAAGGAGGTCTGAGCGAGTCGACACCGACCACCTGGTCGCCGGGGCGGGACACCTCTCCCCCTCCCGTCCCGGCGGCCACTCGCCCGCCCACACCATGGCCGCCTACATCATCCGTCGCGTCGTCTGGACTGTCCCGGTCGTCCTGCTCGTGATCTTCATGACCTTCACGCTCATGAAGCAGATCGAGGGCAACCCGTTCCGCAAGACGGAACGTGCGGTGCCGGCAGCGGTGCAGGCGAACCTCGAACGCAAGTTCAACCTCAACAAGCCGTGGTACGTCCAGTACGCGCAGTACGTGAAGGGCGTCGCGACCGGTGACCTCGGCCCGTCGCTCGTCCTGCGCGACCGCACCGTCAACGACATCGTCGAAGAGCAGTTTCCACGCTCGATCGAGCTCGGCCTGCTCGCGTTCGGCTGGGCTGTCCTCCTCGGCGTACCTGCAGGCGTCCTGGCAGCGATGCGACCGAACTCACGCTTCGACTACGGCTCGATGCTGTTCTCGAACGTCGGCTTCGCGCTCCCGAACTTCCTCGTCGCAACGCTGCTCATCTACTTCGTCTCCGTCAAGTGGGGCATGCTCCCGACGAGCGGCTGGACGACGTGGCAGCACAAGATCCTGCCCTCGTTCACGCTCGGGCTCGTACCGATGGCGTACTTCGCGAGGCTCGTGCGCGGCACGATGCTCGAGACGCTGCAGCAGGACTATGTCCGCACGGCGAAGGCGAAGGGGCTGCGCCGGCGTCGCGTCTTGACCGTGCACGTCCTGCGCAACTCGCTGATCCCGGTCGTGACGGCGGCGGCGCCGCTGCTCGGCTACATCATCACCGGCTCGTTCATCGTCGAGAACATCTTCGCCGTCCCCGGCATCGGCCGTTACTACGTCACCGCCGTGAGCGCCCGCGACTACTCGGTCGTGATGGGACTGACGGTGCTGCTCTCGATCATCGTGATCGCGGCCAACCTCGTCGTCGACATCCTCTACGGCATCCTCGACCCGCGCACGCGTGAGGCGCGCACATGAGCGCAACCCAGATCGCGGGCCGTGTCGCAGGGGTCGACGCCGGCGCGCCGATCCGCCAGTCGAGCCTGTGGCAGGACGCCTGGCGGCGCTACCTGCGAAACCGCGGGGCCGTCGCCGCCGGGATCCTGTTCCTGCTGATCGTCGTCTGGTGCATCGTCGTGCCGATCGTCTCGCCACACGATCCGAACCGCATCGAGTTTCCCGACGCCTACCAGGGCCCGAGCTGGAGCCATCCCTTCGGAACGGATCAGTTCGGCCGCGACCTGTTCACACGCGCCGCGCTCGGCGGCCGTATCTCGATCGGGATCGGCTTCGGCGCCACACTCGCGATCCTGCTGATCGGCGTTGCTTACGGCGCGATCTCGGGCTTCGTCGGCGGCAAGCTCGACAACGCGCTGATGCGCTTCCTCGACGCGCTCTACGGGCTGCCCTACCTGCCGTTCGCGATCCTGGCGCTCGCGATCATCGGCACCGTCAACTTCTGGACGATGGTGGTCGCGCTCTCGGTCGCAAGCTGGTTCATCACGGCGCGCGTCGTCCGCGGCCAGATCATGACGCTGAAGGAGAACGACTACGTCCGCGCCGCCTATGCCGTCGGTGTGCGCTGGTACATGATCCTCGGCCGGCACCTGCTCCCGAACACGCTCGGCGTGCTCGTGATCACGATCTTCCTCGAGCTGCCCGGCGTCATCCTCGGCGAGGCGTTCCTCTCCTTCCTCGGCCTCGGCATCAACCCGCCCGACGCCTCCTGGGGCTCGATGGCGCAGGACGGGCGCGACGCGTACCGCGCCCATCCGCACATCATCATCATCCCCAGCCTCGCGATCGCGACGCTCGTCCTCTGCGCCAACTTCATCGCCGACGGGCTGCGCGACGCTCTCGACCCGCGCACGAAGGAGACCTGAGATGGGCCGGCTACTCGAAGTGGAGGACTTGCGTACGCATTTCTTCACTCGCGCAGGCGTTGTTCGCGCCGTCGACGGCGTCGACTTCTCCGTCGAGAAGGGAAAGACGCTCGGGATCGTCGGCGAGTCCGGCTGCGGCAAGTCCGTCACCGCGCTCTCGATCATGCGCCTGTTGCCGACGCCACCGGCACGGATCGTCTCCGGCTCGATTCGCTTCGACGGCCGCGAGCTGACCACGCTCTCTGAACGGGAGCTCGAAGACGTACGCGGCCGCGAGGTGGCGATGGTCTTCCAGGACCCGATGACCGCACTCAACCCCACGCTTACGATCG
Source organism: Burkholderiales bacterium (assembly GCA_025935595.1). GTDB lineage: Bacteria > Actinomycetota > Thermoleophilia > Gaiellales > Gaiellaceae > PALSA-600. The sequence goes on along the minus strand of JAICUZ010000030.1, from coordinate 5,761 downwards.
GCACCCAGATCATCGAGGTGCTGCGGCGTCATCTCGGCTTGGACGACCGCACCGCACGCCGGCGCGCTGCGGAACTGCTCGACGAGGTCGGCATCCCGAGGGCTCGTGAGCGGCTCGATGACTACCCGCATCAATTCTCGGGTGGCATGCGCCAGCGCGTCGTGATCGCGATCGCGATTGCCTGCGAGCCGCGACTGCTGATTGCGGACGAACCGACCACGGCGCTCGATGTCACCGTTCAGGCCCAGGTGCTCGACCTGCTCGACGACCTGCGCCGCGAGCACGAGATGGCGATGATCCTGATCACCCACAACATGGGTGTCGTCGCCGAGTCGGCGGACGACGTCGCCGTCATGTACGCGGGGCAAATCGTCGAGCAGGCGCCTGCGCACGAGCTCTTCCGTCGACCGGAGCATCCGTACACCGAAGCGCTCCTCGCAGCACTCCCCGACCTCGACGACAACGGCGCCCGGTCGCGGCGGCTCGCGGCGATCCCCGGGCGACCGCCCGACCTGATCGATCCACCGCAGGCGTGCCGCTTCGCCGCACGCTGCCCCTACGCGGGTTGTGGCGACTCGTGCGCGCTCGAACCCCCCGCGCTGCGGGAGCTCCGGCCCGACCACCGGGTGCGCACCGCACACCCTGCGAGCGAACGCGAGGCGGTGACGGCGTGACCGAGCCGCTGCTCAGCGTCACCGACCTGAAGGTGCACTTCCCGATCCGGCGAGGCCTTCTGCTCGACCGCACCGTCGACCACGTCAAGGCCGTCGACGGCGTCAGTTTCGAGATCCCCGAGGGGCAGACGCTCGGACTCGTCGGCGAGTCCGGCTCGGGCAAGTCGACCACTGCGTACGCCACGCTGCAGCTCGTCCGCCCCACCCACGGTTCGGTCCGGTTCGCCGGGCGAGAGCTGACGACGCTCCGCCGGGAGGAGCTACGGCGCGTTCGGCGGGACATCCAGATTGTCTTCCAGGATCCCTACGCGTCGCTCAACCCGCGCATGACCGTCGGCCGGATCGTGGGCGAGCCTCTGCAAACGCACTCCGTCGGCAGCCGCCGCTCCCGGCGGGCGGCGGTCGCAGACCTGCTCGAGCTCGTGGGCTTCGACCCCAGCTACACGAACCGCTACCCGCACGAGTTCTCCGGCGGCCAGCGGCAGCGCATCGGGATCGCTCGCGCGCTCGCGCTCAACCCGAAGCTGATCGTCTGCGACGAGCCGGTTTCCGCGCTCGACGTCTCGATCCAGGCGCAGATCCTCAACCTGCTCAAGGACCTGCAGCGCGACCTCGGGCTCACCTATCTCTTCATCGCCCACGACCTCGCGGTCGTGCGGGGGATGAGCGACACGATCGCGGTCATGCACGACGGCAAGATCGTCGAGCAAGGCCCGGCAGACGCCGTGTACACGAGCCCGCAAAGCGATTACACCCGCGCGCTGCTCGCAGCGGTTCCGGTCCCCGACCCCGAGCGCATGCGTGCGCGCAAGGCCGAGCGGCTCCGGCTGCGACCCGCATTGAGCCAAGCCTGAGGCCGCCGACGTGTTGGCTGGGGTGGCGACCCTGGGGCAGTTGGGGGCCTGGCCCAATAGCTCGTGCTTTAGCGCGCCTCGATCATGGGAACAAGCCGAGCGGAAGCGACTGGGATCGGAGGCAGGCGTGGCCGAGTTGAGCGCGACGAGGACCGAGCTGCTCGCACGGCGGGCGCGCATCGCGCTCGCGACGCAGGGCCGCGACCTGCTGAAAGACAAACGGGCGGCGCTGATGAGGGAGTTCGGGCGCCTGAGCACGTCGGTCGTCGAGGCGGTCGAAGAGCTGGGGCGGCGCGCGGCGGAAGGGCGACGCGCGCTGCTGGAAGCGATCTCCGACGACGGCACGGAGGTGGTGGGCTCGGCGGCATTGGCCGCGTCGGGTGAGATCGCGACTCACCTTTCCGCCCGGAGCGTCGCCGGCGTGCGAATCGTCGAACTGGAGCACGAGCCTGTCATTCGACCCCGCACCCGGCGCGGCTACGACCTTGCCGCAAGCACCGCGAACGTGGACGCGACCGCCGCAGGGTTCGAGCGGCAGGTCGATCGCCTGCTCGATATCGCGGCGACGGAGCTCAGCCTGCGGCGGTTGGCCGAAGAGATCACGCGGACTACGCGTCGGGTGAACGCGCTCGAGCACGTTGTCATCCCGCGACTCGAGAGTGAGCGCGACGCGATCCAGGCGGTGCTCGACGAGCGAGAGCTCGAAGACCGCGTCCGGCTGCGGCGGGCTCGAGCCGCCGGCCGACGTCGAGATGCCGCGAAGCGGCGCGCGGCATGACGACCTCACCCGGCGACGGCGCCCTCGGGTCCGTGCTCGGTCTGGAGCGTGCTCTGGAGTCGGAGCAAGCCACAGCCGCACACGCCGAGACGCGTATCGAGCAGGCGCGCCAAGAGGCGCAGGCGCTGCTCGTTGCGGCACGCGAACGCGCCGCCCGCCGATCCGAGGAACGGAAGAGCTCGGTCATCGCCGCCGCCGAGGCGGAAGCGCGCGCGGCGAGGGGCGAGGCCGACGCGGCAGCGGCGCGCTTGCGTGCGAAAGCGGACGCAGTCGAAGCAGCCTTCGTCGATGCCGCGCTGGCGCTCTTGCTCCCGGCGGCTAAGCAGGAGGCGACGTGCTCGAGCCGATGACGCACGTGCGGATCGTGAGTCGCACGCCGCGACTCGAGCAAGTCCTGCGGCGGCTCTACCGCCTTCGACTCCTGCAACTCGAACCGGCAGTCGACTCGGCGAGGTCGACGTTGACAGCAGTGCCGGGCGACGAGGAGCGGGACGCACGCACGGCCGAGCTCCGTCTGCTGCTCGCTCGCCTGGACGGGCTGCTCGAGCTCGCAGGTTCGGACCGGGAGATCGGTGACGACAGCCCGAGCATCGACGCGGCCGAGATCGCCTCGGACCTCGATCGAATCGCACCGGAGGTCGAGTCGCTCGCTGCGCGCATCGACGAGCTCCGGTCTGAGCTCGCAGTCCTGCCTCGCTACCTCGAGCCGCTTCGACGGCTGATGCCGCTGCTCCCAGACCTCGCGGAGCTCGACGAACAGAAGCTGCGTGCGCTCAAGCTCGACACCATCGCCCTCGTTCTGAACACCGAAGACGACAGGCTCGTCGAGACCCTTCGCGCCGCCTTGCACGAGCTCGTCGGCGATCGGTTCGAGCTCGTCGCCGAGAGCGGCGACCCCGACGCCGTCGGATGCCTGATCGTCCTCGCCCATCGAGACGCCGAAACCGTGCGCGCGCTGCTCGGGCGCGCACAGGTGAGGCATCTGCCGCTACCTCACCGTTACGAGCATCTCTCGTTCCACGGAGCAGTCGCCGCGATGGAAAAGCGGCTCGAGAGTCTCCCACACGAGCTCGAGGCAGCGAACGCCGACCTGCACGATCTCCTCGTTCCGCGCGCGCCCACGTGGCGCGCCGCGCGCACGCAACTCGCCTCCGAGCTGGAGCAACTCGAGGCGGTCGTCAAGCTCGGCGCGACTGCGCGCACCTTCGTGGCCGTCGGCTGGACTCCGAGCTCCCGCCTTTCGCTGCTGCGGCGTGAGCTCGAGCTTGCTGCGGACGAGGAGATCGCGCTCGACGTCCTCGGCCCGACGGCAGCAGTCACGCCGCCCGTGCTGATGAGGAACCGCGCGCAGGCGCGCCCGTTCGAGTTCCTCGTGCGCCTGCTCGACCTGCCGCACGCCGGGTCGCTCGACCCGACGATGCTGATGGCGCTGTTCCTGCCGCTGATGGTCGGGGTGATGGTCGGCGACATCGTCTACGGCACGCTCCTCCTCGGCCTGTCGCTGTACGCCCGCCGGCGCTACTCGAAGCAGTCACCGGTCATCCGCGACCTCACTCGGGTGTTCGTTGCGGGATCGCTCTGGGCCATCGTCTTCGGCTTCCTCTTCGGTGAGGCGCTGGGCGACATCGGACACCGCGTCGGCCTGCCGGCGCTCTGGTTCTACCGCGGCGGCCGGGACGGAGTGGAGCCGCTTCTCCTGTTCTCGCTCGCGATCGGCGCCGCCCATGTCCTGCTCGGCCTTGCGCTCGGGCTCTGGCGTTCGGCCGTGGAACGACGAGGCGGCGAACTGCTCGAGCGGTTGGGGACCGTGCTCGCGCTCGGTGGGGTGTTCGGCCTCGCCGGTCTGGCGGCCGACCGTCTACCCGACGGCACGCTCATTCCGGCGGGCGCGGCGATCGTCGTCGGTGTGGTGCTGCTCGTCGCTCCGAGCGGCGCGCTCGGCCTCATGATGGGGCCGCTCGCGCTCATCGGCACCCTTGGCAACGTGCTCTCCTACCTGCGGCTTGCAGCCGTGGGTCTCGCGTCCGCGTACCTCGCTCTCGTCGCGAACCGGCTCGGATCGCTCGGGCCGATCTGGTTGGGCCTGTTCGTCGCGGCACTGTTTCACGCCCTCAACGTCGCGCTCGCAGCGTTCAGCCCGATGATCCAGGCACTCCGCCTGCACTACGTGGAGTTCTTCAGCAAGTTCTACGAGGGCGGCGGCGAGCCGTTCCGACCGTTCGGCGAGAGCGGCGCCGCCTGAGCTCACGCATCCAAACGGAAGAAGGAGGAGAACCATGCAGCACGGCTTGATGGCAATTGGAGCGGGGATCGCGGTCGGGTTGGCCGCGCTCGGCACGGGATTCGCCCAGGCGAAGATCGGCGCCGCGGGAATGGCCGCGATCGCCGAGAAGCCCGAGTTGACCGGGCGCGCGATCCTGATGGTCGCAATCCCGGAGACTCTCGTGATCCTCGGCTTCGCCGTCGCGGCGATGATCATCGTGCTGCTCTAGCGGAGATGGCGCTCAAGGACCTACTGGCCGCGCTCGAAGCGGACGCCGCCGGCGAGACCGAGCGGTTACGAGCCGAGACCGGCACCGAGGCACTGCATATCGTGGAGACGGCGCAGCGAGAGGCTCGCGCACTCGAGGAGCACACTGCCCAGGCAGACGAGGCCGAGCTCGAGCGTGAGCTCACGCACCGTCGCTCCGAGGCGAGGCTCGCCACGGCCGCCATGCTTCGCGAGGAGCACGAAGCCTGCGTCGCGACACTTCAGGCCGCGCTGCGGCGGCGACTCGAAACACTGCGCGAGAGAGAGGAGTACCCGTCCGTCCTGCGCGCATTGGTCGAGGAAAGCCTCGCGGCGATTCCCTCCCCTTCGGTGCTGCGCGTCGACCCGCGCGACATCGAGCTGGCACGCGACATCGTGCGCGACCTTAACGTTCGGCTCGACCTCGAGCCGGACCTCGACACACTCGGTGGGGTCGAAGCCGTCGACGGGAACGGGTTGACCGTTCACGACACGGTCGAAGCACGCCTTCGCAACGCAGAGCCGGCGCTGCGCGTTCTGGCGGGCGAGCTTCTCGAGGCCGTGGCGTGAGCGTCCTCGCCATTCCGCCGGACTTCGTCTACGGGAACACGAGGCTTCGCGCGCGGAAAGCCCAGCTCCTGGCAGAGGCGACCTACGACGCGCTGCTCGACCGAGACATCGCCGGCGTCCAGGAAGCGCTTGCCCGGACTGCCTACCGTCACGAGCTGGAGGCCGCGCTTGCGCGGGCCGCAGGCAAATTGGCACTCCAGGACGCGGTGCGTCATCACCTGGCACGCGTCCTCGGCGAGATGCGCTCCTTCTATCGTGATCGAGCGCGAGAGTGCGTCGACGTCCTCCTCGCGCGGTTCGACCTCCACAACGTGCTCACGCTCCTGCGAGGGCAGCTGCGTGCGCAGCCGGCGGATCTCGTTCTCGCAGCGATCGT
>JAICUZ010000042.1 GCA_025935595.1 Burkholderiales bacterium | reverse complement strand
GTTCCCAGGCGTCCCCTTCGCGTAGCCGCAGGTAGATCGGGATCGCGTACGCGATGTAGAGGCCGATCGTCGCGATCGAGGTGACCGCGACATACGCGACCACGCCGTTTGTCCCGAAGTACGCCGGGAACGCGCAGAGGAACGCGAGCACCGCGATCGCGATCGCGGCCATGTACGGGACGCGCTCCCTGTTCAGGCGCCGCCAGATCTGGTGACCCGGCACGGCGCCGTCGCGGGAGAACGCGTACATCATCCGCGACGCCGACGTGATCGACGACATGCCGCAGTAGAACTGTGCGCCGACGCAGATGAAGAGCACGAACTTCGCTGCGCCTGAGCCGAGCGAGTCGAGGAAGACCTGCTTGACCGCGAACCCGCCCGCTCCGGTCGTCGCACCCTGGTCCTGGATCGCGAAGGTCACGCCCAACGCCAGGATGTAACCGAACACCGCCGAGACGACGATCGAGCCGATGACCCCGCGCGCCGCAGAGCGCGATGCGTCGTGGGTCTCTTCGCTCATGTGCGCGGACGCGTCGTAGCCCGTGTACGTGTACTGCGCCTGCAGCAGGCCGAGAAGCAGCACGAACCACAGCCAGCTGTGACCGAAGCCGCTGTTGTTGATCGTGTGCCCGAACACGTAGCCGAACGACTGGTGATGGTCCGGCTTGAAGATCAAGAAGCCGACGATGATCAGCACGCCGGAGACGTGCCACCAGACCGAGACGTCGTTGAGGAACGCGACGAGCTTGACGCTGAAGATGTTCATCAGCGCGTGAAGGGCCAGGATCACCGCGTAGACCGCGACGATCTCGTGCTGCGTCCCGTGGAACGACCCGGGCCAGAGAAGCTGGAGCAGCGCGTCGGTGAAGGTCGCGGCGCCGTAGTCGATACCGGCCGTGATCGCGATCTGCCCGATCAGGTTGAACCAGCCCGTGAACCAACCCCACACCGGGCCGCCCATCTTGGACGCCCAGTAGTACAGACCGCCTGCGGTCGGGTACTTCGAGGCGATCTCCGCCATCCCGAGCCCGACGATGATCACGAACACCGACACGATCGGCCAGCCGTACGCCTCCATGACCGGGCCGCCGTAGTTCAGTCCGGTGCCGTAGAGGGTCAGCGTGCCCGAGAGGATGGAGATGATCGTGAACGAGATCGCGAAGTTCGAGAACCCGCCCATGCTGCGACTGAGCTCCTGGGCGTATCCGAGCGCGTGCAGCATGCGCCGGTCTTTTTCGTGGTGCGCTTCGGTTGCCACCAGGCCTGCCTCCTTGGGGGGAAAGATGACCCCTGCCTCACGCGATTCTCCGACACCGGGCGGTCGGCACACAAGGTCCGGCGGGTAGCCTCGAGCCGTGCGCCGCTTCCGCTACGTCATCGCCGACGTCTTCACCGACGAGCCGCTGGCGGGCAACCAACTGGCCGTCTTCACCGACGCCCGCGACCTCAGCGAGGTCGACATGCAGGCGATCGCGCGCGAGATGAACCTCTCGGAGACCGTCTTCGTCTTGCCGGCGACCGCCGCCGACGCCGACGTCCGGATCCGGATCTTCACGCCGGCCGTCGAGTTGCCGTTCGCCGGTCACCCGACGCTCGGGAGCGCCTTTGTCCTCGGCGCGCCGCTCCAGAAGATCGTGATCCGCCTCGAGACCGGGGCCGGGATCGTCCCGGTGACGCTCGAGCGTGAGGGCGCGAAGATCGTGTTCGGGCGGATGGAACAGCCCGTCCCCAGGTGGGAGACCGTCCAGGATCCCGGTCCGATCCTGGCCGCGCTCGGCGTCGAAGCCTCGGGTCTGCCCGTGGTGCGTTACGACCTCGGCCCGGGGCACGTCTACGTCGCGCTCGACTCCCCGGAAGCCGTCCAGAAGCTGTCCCCCGACATCGCCGGCCTGGCCGCGGCCACTCCGGACGGCGTGAACTGCTTCGCGCACGTCGAGGGCAACCGCTGGAAGACCCGGATGTTCGCGCCGAACCACGGCGTGAACGAGGACCCGGCGACCGGGTCGGCGGCCGGGCCGCTCGCGATCCAACTCGCCCGCCACGGGCGGATTCCGTTCGGCGAGCAGATCGAGATCAGCCAGGGGGCCGAGATCAACCGGCCGTCGACGCTCTACGCGACGGTCGAGGGCGAAGGTGACCGCATCGACCGGGTCGAGGTCGGCGGCTCAGCCGTGACCGTCGCGCGCGGCGAGCTCGGTTTCTAGAGCGCGAGGTGCCTGATCTCGGGCAGATCGCCCGCGACCGCCGTCCAGAACACGCCGCCGTCGCGCGAGAGGTAAAGGCGGTTCCGCGCGGCGAACAGCATCGTGTCCGGGTCGTCCTCCGCGATCGCGACGGCGCGCCCCGGCGGCAGTCCGCGACCCGCCGCGCGCCAGGTCGCGCCCGCGTCGTGCGAAAGGAGCAGTGGCGGCTTCGTCGCGACGACGGCGGCGACAGTCGACCCCAGCGACGCAGCCGACACGAGCCTCGGCAGGTTCAACACCGGCTCGGGCGCCGGGTCGAACGAGTCGGCGGAGAGCACCGTGCCGTCCTCGAGGTCGACCGCGAAGGTGCCGTCGACCGTTGCGACGAGTGCGATCACGGCCGCAGCAGCGAGGCGACGACCGCAGTGGCGCGGCGTGCCGCACCGACGGGCCCGAAGCCGGCGTTCCGCCCGACGATGTACGAGGTGGCGAACGCGTCGCCTGCACCGGTCGGATCGCGGTCGAGCGGATGCGCAGGGACGTGCTCGGTGACGCCGCCGCAGTACACGGTCGAGCCGCGGGAGCCGTGCGTGACGAGGACCTCGCGTACGCCGAGCGAATGCACGTCGCCGACCACCTCCGCCTCCTCGTCGGCGAGCTTCAGTACCCAGATGTACCGGAGGATCTCCCGGTCGAAGTCGTCGTCGAGCTCGAGCGGTCCCGTGCGCGGCGCGCGCACCAGGCCCTGCCCGTCGAACGACACGCGGTAGCGGCGCGCGAGCGTCCGCACCGTCGCGACCGGCCACTCGGCGCGCGACAGCGGCGCGATATGAACCCAGCGCGATCGAAGCTCGGGGACATCGGCCGCGCGCCACGTGTCGCCGATCGCCTCGACGGCCATCGTCCTCCGATCGCCCTCGTACGAGAACGCGAAGGCCGCGGTCGACGTTCCCGGCACGTAGCGGACCGGCGTGCCGAGGCGGACGAGCGGCGGCAGGAGCCGATCGCGGTCGGTCGTGGCGCAGCGCGCGACGATGCGTGCCGGCACCCGCAACCGTTGCAACGCGCGGGCACCGTGGTACGGGCCTCCACCGACATGCGGCGGCCTGCCCGGGAGCACGTCCTGCGACAGGTTCCCGAGCAGGCCGATCACCGGCTGGAGACTACGTTGGAACCGCGGGCGGCAATTCTTCTGCGAACGTCTCGCCCTCGGGCGCCTCGAGATGCGCCGGGCTGCGCCGTTGCACGAGCAGGAAGTACGCGGACCCGACGAGCGTGAGCACGACGACCACGGTCCACAGCACGGGACGATGGTTCAGCCAGTTCCAGTGGAAGTCGAGGCCCAGACCGGTCTGAACCGGGGTCGGGTTCGTCTGGATGCGCGGCCACGCGAAGTTGATCAGCATCCCGCCGCCCCAGGCGAGCGCGAGCAGGTTGACCGGGAGGCCCCAACGGCCGAGTGAGAACGGCGCCTTCGCCTTCGGCCAGCCGCGCAGGCGCGCGCGGAGCAATGCGATGTTGCCGACGAAGTACGACAGGTAGATCATTCCCGTCGCCGCGATCGCGATGATCCCTGCGCCCGCGTACTGCAGCATCGGGATGAACGCGAGCACGCCGATCGTGATGCACGTGAACACAGGCGTATGGAGCGTCGGATGGACCTTCGCGAGCAGCGACGAGCCGGGGAGCGCCTTGTCGCGCGCCATGCCGAACCCGAGCCGGATCGTCGACGTCTGGATCGAGAGACAGCACACAAAGATCGCCGCCGCGACGACGAGCAGGAAGATCGTCGAAAACGCATTGCCGAAATTCGCGTCGATGATGTCGGCCGGGCCGAACGGCCCCTTGATCGCCGCGCCGAGGTTCGGGATCGCGAGCAGGCAGGCGTAGAGGAAGATCCCGCCGATGATGAACGCGCCGACAATCGAGCCGAGGATCGCCTTCGGTGCCTCGCGCCGCGGGTCACGTGTCTCCTCGGCGAGTGTGCCTGCCGTGTCGAAGCCGTAGATCACGAACAGCGACATGAACATCGCGATCAGGAAGGTCCCCGTCGTCAGGTTCGTGCCGCCGGTGTGGAAGATCACCGCACCGCCCTGGTGATGGTGGAACAGCGCGAGCACGAACGCGAACACGACCATGCCGAGGATCTCGAACAACACGCCGGTGTTGTTCACGATCGCGACGAGCTTGACGCCGAAGATGTTCATGACCGTGATGACGACCAGCGTGACGATTGCGAAGATCCGCTGGTTGTGGAGGTTGTTCGTGATGTCCCAGCCCATGTTGTCGAAGGCGGGGATGAGTGCCAGCGGCAGCGTCACGCACACCGCGGTGACTGTGAGGATCCCGGCGAAGAGATAGATCCAGCCGGCGAACCACGAGTACGTCTTGCCGGCGAGATATTTCGTCCACTGGAACACGGAGCCTGCGACCGGGTAGTGGCTCGCGAGCTCGGCAAAGCCGAGCGCGATCATGAACTGCCCGAACGCGACGAGCGGCCAGCTCCAGATGAAGACGCCGCCGATCGTGCCCAGGCCGAGCGCGAAGAGCGTGAAGATGCCCGTCGACGGCGAGATGTAGCTGAAGGCGACTGCGAAGGAGCTGAAAACGCCGAGTGAACGGCGGAGCTCCTGCTTGTAGCCGAACCGGGCGAGGTCAGCCTCGTCCGAGCCGGCGTGGTCGTGCATGGACATATGCACCTCGGGGGTCGGGTGCGCGCGATTCACTCACGCGGAACGGGCGAAGTCAACAGCTGCGGCGCGGCGTGTCAGGAGGCGCGCGATCACCGCCAGTCCGAAGGCGACCGTGAAGCTGGGAAGCGACGCGCCGCCCCAGGGCGAGGCATGCGGGTCGAAGTGCGCGACGATCCGCGTCCACCACGCGGGCCCCTGAGGCGAGAGCCACTGGTACAGCCCGAAACCGACGAGCCAGGCGCCGATCATCTCCAGGCGGAGCTCCGGAACGCGGAAGACCGCGTCGGCGTCGTAATGGCGCCCGGCGAGCAGCCAGTCGGCGAGGAGCACCGCAAACAGCGGTACGAAGAACGATCCGAGCAGATAGAGAAACGGTTGGTAGTTCCGCAGGTCGATGAGCAGCGAGCCCACCGTTGCCGTCCCGGCGAACCCGGCGACGAGCAGCCGTTGCGGCACGGCCGGCAGCAGGTTCTGCAGGCTGACCGCGCCGGAGTACACGTTCGCGAACGCCTCGTCGCTCTCGTCGACGGTCAGCGCGAGCAGCGCGAGGATGCTCGCAGCGCCGCCCGCGGCGATCGCAGTCAGCAGTGCGGGCGCCTCGCTGATGTGGCGCGACATCGCGATCACCGCGCCCAATCCGAACAGCGGGATCGTCGGCACGAAGTAGCCGAGCCCCGCGCCCCAGAAACCGGCCGCGCGCGAGCGCGAGAAGCGCGTGTAGTCGGCGACGAGCGGTGTCCAGCTGATGATCGAGGCAAGCACGAGATCGAAGCCGGGCCAGAACGCATGCGCGCCGTGGCGATGCCAGAGCGCGATCGGCCGCTGGCCGTGCAGCGACCACCACGTGAGATAGAGCAGCGACGCGATCACGATCCATACGGCGAACTTCCGTACGTACTTCCGGACGAACCCGACCGGCCCGAGAAATGCCAACACGGTGGCGACGACGCCGAAGAGGAGCTTCCAGAACGCGACGCCGCCCACGCCGAGCACCTGGTGCGAGAGCGCGCTCGCGCCGGTGGCGATCACGATCAGCTCGAACACCGACCAGCCGAGGCACTGCAGCACGTTGAGCCCGGTCGGCAGGTACGAGCCGCGCCGGCCGAGCGGTGCGCGCATCAGCACCATCGTCGGCACGCGCGCGTCGGCGCCGATCAGGCCGCCGAGCGCGAGCAGCACGTTCCCGACGAGCGCCGCTGCAACGATCGCTGCGAGCGCCTCGGGGAGCGACAGCGCGAGGCCGAAGTCGCTCGCCGGCAGCACGAGGAACGCGCCTGCGACGATCACGAGCAGCGACACCGACAGGTTCGCCCAGAGGAGGAAGCCGTCGAAGATCCCGAGTACGCGCAGGCGCTCCGGGACGGGCTCGATGCCCCAGCTCGGTGTCTCGGCGTCGCTCATGCAGCTCCCTTCGCCGGCATGACCCGGATCAGGTTCGACGGGTGTGATCTCAGCCCGGACGGGCACCCCGGTCGTCGCACCGTAGCTACAGAGCGACCAACCGCGTTGCAGTCGCCTTCCACGTCGCGACGAGCCGCTCTCCCTCACGCACCGCGAGCCGTTCGGCCGATTCGGCTGTCACCTCGGCGGTGAGCGGCCCGACGGACACGCGAACGCGGTTGCCGATGCGTGAGACGCTGCCCACGTCGGCCGCGACATGGTTCTGTGCCGAGTCGTCCGGTGCGGTGCGCGCGAGCGTCACGTCCCACGGGTAGACGACCGCCGCACCCGTCCCCTCGAGGACATCGGTGGAGTAGACGACGCCGCCACCGTCCAGCCGCAGCTCGGTGAGCCCACCGGCACTGGGGCCGGCGAGCCCTCGCAGAAGGTTCGCTCCCGTGAGCGAGCCGACGAACGCGTCGGCCGGCCGCGCGACGAGGTCCGACGGAGAGGCGAGTTGCCTGAGTCGTCCCTCGACGACGACACCGACGAGATCGGCGAGCGACGCAGCGTCCTCGAAGTCGTGCGTCACCAGGAGCGTCGGCAGGCCTGAGGACCGCAACACCTCCCGCAGCTCCGCCCGGACGGTCGCGCGCGTATGCGCGTCGAGTGCAGCGAGCGGCTCGTCGAGCAGCAAGAGCCTCGGCCGCCTCGCGAGGGCGCGGGCGAGTGCGACGCGTTGCTGCTCTCCGCCGGAGAGCGATCCCGGTCGCGTGCCTGCGAGGCGCGCAAGCCCGAACCGGTCGAGAAGCCCTTCGACCTCGCCGCGCGCTCCGAAGGCGACGTTCTGCCGCACCGTGAGGTGCGGGAACAGCGCGTACTGCTGGAACGTCATCCCGATCGGCCGCTCGTCCGGTCGGAGCCAGGTGCGCTCGTCGAACCACACGTCGCCGCCGAGGGCGACTCGTCCGGCGGCCGGCCGGACCAGCCCGGCCACTGCGCGCAGCACGGTGCTCTTGCCGGCTCCGGACGGGCCGACGAGCGCGACCGTCCCCTCGACCTCGAGCGTCAGGTCGACGTCGAAGGCGCGAAGCGGAACCCGGAGGCCTGCAGTGAGAGCGTCCATGAGGTGGCGAGCTTGAGGGCGACGAGGATCGCTGCGCTGACGAGTACGAGGACCCCGCCGATCGCGAGCGTCACGTCGAAGTCGACGTCGAACGCTGCATAGATCGCGAGCGGCAGGGTCTGCGTGACGTGCTGGAGCGAGCCCGCGAACATGATCGTCGCTCCGAACTCGCCGAGCCCACGGGCGAACGCCAGCGCCTCGCCCGCAGCGAGCCCGCCGCCGGCGAGGGGGAGAGCGACGCGGAAGAACGTGCGCGCGGGGCCGGCCCCGAGTGTCCGAGCGGCGTCGACGAGTGCCGGGTCGACGGCCTCGAACGCCGCGATAGCCGCACGCACGTAGAGCGGGCCCGAAACGAACGCGACGGCGAGCGTCACCGCCGTCTGCGTGAACGGAATCGACGTGTGCAAGAGCCCCATCCGGCCGAACGCCACGAGCAGTCCGATGCCCGCGACGGCAGGTGGCAGGACGAGCGGCAGCTCGATCGCCGTCACCACCAGGGAGCGCCCGCGGAAGCGCCGCGACGCAAGGAGGTAGGCAGTCGGGGTCCCGAGCAGGAGCACGAGCGCCTGAGCAAGGAACGTCGTCTTCGCGCTGACGACGAGCGCGTCGTCGACGACGGGGTTCGAGAGCTGGCGGGCGAGGGTGACCGGAGAGACGTGCGTGAAGATCGCGACCACCGGCAGGACGAGGAAGCCGAGTGTCGTTAAGGTCGCGGCGAGAACGAGCGCGAAGAACGCGACGCGTCTCATCCCGCCGTGCGCCGCGGCAGGAAGCCGTAGCTCCGGAACGTCGTCTGAGCGCGCTTGCCGAGCAGCATCCTCAGGTACGCGGTCGCCTCATCCCGGTGCTTGCTCGCGGTCACGACCGCGATCCCGTACGTGACGTTCGGTCTCGCCCAGACGGGGAGCCGCAGCACCGTGACTTTCTTGGGGACGGTGCGTGCGTCCGTCGCGTAGACGAATCCGGCGTCGGCCTCGCCCAGCGCGACCTTGGCAAGGACGTCGCGGACGTCGGCCTCGCGGCTGACGACATTGTCGAGCACGTCGGTCATCCGCATGGTCTTCAGCACCTGCAGCGTGTACGCCCCGACCGGCACTGTGGGGCCGGCGATCACGATCTTGACGTCGGGTTTGCGCAGGTCGGTGATCGAGTGGATCCGAGCAGGGTCGGCGCGCGGGACGATGAGCACGAGGGCGTTGTGGGTGAGCACGTACGGTCGCCTCACGAGCCCCTTCGCGTACAGCTGCTCGGGCAGCGTGAGGTTCGCGGACGCGAAGATGTCCGCCGGTGCTCCCTGCGTGATCTGCGCCGCCAGGGTGTTCGACCCGCCGAACGAGTAGCGCTCCACCGAGCCCACCTTCGGCAGCACGTCCGTCAGCGACGAGGCGGCGTAGACGGTCAGTGTGACGTGGCCGGCCGCGGACGCAGTCCCGCAGGCCAAGGCCCCGAGCACGAGCAGGAGGACGCCGAGCCGCTTCAATGCTCGACCATCACCGACGTCGACTTGACGATGGCGGTGATGCTCATCCCCGGCTTCAGCCCGAGTTCGTCGACCGCGTCGCGCGTGACGAGCGCGACGACGCGGGCGGGCTCGGTGACGACGAGCTCGACCTGCGCCATGAGCCCGTCCGTCTTCACCTCCGTGATCGTCCCGACGAAGCGATTGCGTGCGCTGATCCCGCGGGCGTGCTCCTCGGCCCGGAGCCGGTCGAGCTCCGAAGCGGGGACCGTGCGACGGTTCCGGGCGTCTCGCTCGGTTCGGATCAGGCCGTCACGGTCCCAGCGCCGGAGCGTGTCCAGGCTGATCCCAAGCCGTTGCGCCGCTTCGGTCGCGGAGTACGTCTGCCTAGGCATATCCTAGGCAAAGCCTATACCAAGCTCAGGCGAGCAGGCGGCGCAGCACGTACTGGAGGATCCCGCCGTGCCGCAGGTACTCGCGCTCGCGCGGCGTGTCGAGCCGGACGCGCGCACGGAACTCCTTGTCGTCCGCGCGCACCGTCACCTCGCTCGCCTCGGCGTTGTCGACGCCGGCGATCGAGAAGGTCTCGCGGCCGGTCAGGCCGAGTGAGTCGGGCGACTCGCCGGCCATGAACTGCAGCGGCAGCACTCCCATCATCAGCAGGTTCGAGCGGTGGATCCGCTCGTACGACTCGGCGATCGCCGCCTTCACGCCGAGCAGGTTCGGGCCCTTCGCCGCCCAGTCGCGCGACGAGCCGGAGCCGTACTCCTTGCCGGCGAGCACGACGAGCGGCGTGCCCTCCGCGACGTAGCGCTGCGACGCCTCGTAGATCGTCATCTCCTCGCCCGACGGGACGTGCACCGTCCACGTGCCCTCGGATTCCGGGACGAGCTTGTTGCGCAGACGCACGTTCGCGAACGTGCCGCGCACCATCACCTCGTGGTTGCCGCGGCGGGCACCGTACGAGTTGAAATCCTTGCGCTCGACTCCGTGCCCGACGAGGTACTGCCCCGCAGGCGAGTCCGGCTTGATCGAACCGGCGGGAGAGATGTGGTCGGTCGTGACCGAGTCGCCGAGCCAGACGAGGCAGCGCGCACCGTCGATGTCGCCGACCGTGCTCGGCTCGGCGGGCATCCCTTCGAAGTACGGCGGGTGGCGCACATACGTCGAGTCCGGCTGCCAGGCGAAGAGCTTCCCTTCGGGCACCGGCAGCGCGCGCCATTCGTCGTCGCCCGTGAACACGTCCGCGTACGTCGCCGAGAAGTGCTCTGCCCGCACGGAGCTCGCGATCGTGTCGCCGATCTCCTGCGCGCTCGGCCAGATGTCCCGCAGGTAGACGTCTCCGTCGATCGGCTCAGTCTCGAAATCGATGTCCATCCGCCCGGCGAGCGCGTAGGCGACGACGAGCGGAGGAGAGGCGAGGTAGTTCGCCTTCACCTCCGGGTGGATGCGCGCCTCGAAGTTTCGGTTGCCGGAGAGCACCGAGCAGACGACGAGGTCGCCATCGGCGATCGCGGCCGAGATCTCCTCGGCGAGCGGCCCCGAGTTCCCGATGCAGGTCGTGCAGCCGTAGCCGACCGTGTTGAACCCCAGCCCGTCGAGATGCTCCTGCAGGCCCGCCTGCTCGTAGTAGCGCGTGACGACCTTCGAGCCGGGGGCGAGCGACGACTTCACCCACGGCTTGCGCTGCAGCCCGCGCGCGAGCGCGTTCCGCGCGAGCAGGCCGGCCGCGACCATCACCTGCGGGTTCGACGTGTTCGTGCACGAGGTGATCGCTGCGATCACCACCGAACCGTGGTCGAGGTCGTAGTCGGCGCCCGCGACCGGGGTGACGCTGTGCTCCGGCACCGTCGCAGTCGCGACCGGCGCGCTCTCGACCATCGCCTCGCCCCCCGGCTGCTGCTCCGTCGTCGGGTCGGACGCGGGGAACGTGTCGGCGACTGCCTCGTCGCCGTTCGAGTACTCGACGCCGAAGGTGCCGAGCGTGCCGATGAACGCGTGCTTCGCGTTCGCGAGCGGCACACGGTCCTGCGGCCGGCGCGGCCCGGCGATCGACGGCTCGACGTCCCCGAGGTCGAGCTCGACCACCTGCGAGTAGGTCGCGTGGTCGGTCGGTTCATGCCAGAGCATGTTCTCTTTGCAGTACGCCTCGACCAGCGCGACGCGCTCGGCCGGGCGGCCCGTCAAGCGCAAGTAGTCGAGCGTCACCTGGTCGACCGGGAAGAACCCGCACGTCGCGCCGTATTCGGGCGACATGTTCCCGAGGGTCGCGCGGTCGGCGAGCGGCAGCGACGGGACGCCCGCGCCGAAGTACTCGACGAATTTCCCGACGACACCCGTCTTGCGCAGGATCTCGGTCACGGTCAGCACGAGGTCAGTCGCGGTCGCGCCTTCGGGCAGCGAGCCCGACAGCTTGAAGCCGACGACCTGCGGCACGAGCATCGAGAGCGGCTGCCCCAGCATTGCGGCCTCGGCCTCGATCCCGCCGACGCCCCAGCCGAGGACGCCGAGCCCGTTCACCATCGTCGTGTGGGAGTCGGTGCCGACGAGCGTGTCGGGGAACGCGGCTCCGTCCCGATCCTCGACGACGCGGGCGAGGTATTCGAGGTTCACCTGGTGGCAGATGCCCGTGCCGGGCGGCACGACCTTGAAGCCGTCGAAGGCGGTCTGGCCCCAGCGCAGGAACAGATAGCGCTCACGGTTTCGCTCGAACTCCAGCTCGACGTTCCGCCCGAACGCGATCCGCGACGCAAACGCATCGACCTGCACCGAGTGGTCGATCACGAGCTCAGCGGGGATCAGCGGGTTGATCTTCTCCGGGTCGCCGCCGAGGTCGGCCATCGCGTTCCGCATCGCGGCGAGGTCGACCACCGCGGGCACACCGGTCAGGTCCTGGAGCAGGACCCGCGACGGCTCGAACGAGATCTCGTTCGACGGCTCGGCCTTCGCGTCCCACCGCGCCACCGCGTCGACGTCGTGCTCGCCACCGTTTCGGAGGACGTTCTCGAGCAGCACCCGCAGCGTGTAGGGGAGCCGCGCGACGTCGTAGGACGCCTGAAGCTCGTCGAGGCGATAGATCTCGTACGACGTGTCGCCGACAGTGAGCTTGGACGGCGAGGCCATATCTCGATTGAAGCAGAACAGCGCCGCATGGCCCGCCGCCTGCCGCATGCGATACAACTCAGGACGGATGCCGATGGAGCGGCACATCGTCGGCCTTGGCGGTGGTGGCGACACTCCCGCCCAGACGGCGCTCCTGAACGAATACGTGCTCGGGCTCACCGGCAAGGAACGGCCGCGGCTGCTCTGGGTGCCGACCGCGGTCGGCGACGACCCGTCGGTGTCGCTCTGGTTCTACGAAGCGTTCGCGGGCCGCACGGAGCTCCGCACGCTGTCGACGTTCCCGTGGCCGCCCGAGAACCTGCGCGAGCTCATCCTCTCGCAGGACGCGATCTGCGTCTGCGGCGGCAACACGGCGAACATGCTCGCGATCTGGCGCGTGCACGGCATCGACCGGTACCTCCGCGAGGCCTGGGAGCAGGGGATCGTCCTCTGGGGGCAGAGCGCCGGGATGATCTGCTGGTTCGAGGCCGGCGTGACCGACTCGTTCGGGCCGCAGCTCGAGGGGATGGACTGTCTCGGTTTTCTCGCCGGCAGCGCCTGCCCGCATTACGACGGCGAGGAGCGCAGGCGGCCGCGCTTCCAGGAGCTCATCGCGAGCGGGCTGCCCGCGGGGATCGCTGCCGACGACGGCGTCGCGTTGCACTACGTCGGCACCGAGCTGCGCGAGATCGTGACGTGCCGTCCCGGGACGGCCGCCTATCGCGTCAGCGCCGACGGCGAAGAGCGGCTCGATCCGCGCGAGCTCGGCTGAGGTCAGTCGTTCAGGCTGTCCATCACACGGCGCAGCTGCGCACGCTCGGGCCCGAGCGCGCGATGGACTGCGGCGAGCT
>JAICUZ010000380.1 GCA_025935595.1 Burkholderiales bacterium | reverse complement strand
CCGTGTTGAAGGTCGGGTACGGCGCTCTCGACTCGCGCAGTGTCAGCCAGATGACGTTCTTCGCCCCGGCGGCCGTGAGCGCGGACATCGCGGCGTCCACTTCGCTCGAGAACGTCGGAGCCGGATCGTTGTAGCCGACCACGACGACGACGGTCGGCGGCACGCCCTGACGGGCGGCGACGACCTGGAGCAACGTGGGCGGGCGCGCGCCGTCGAACGGACAGCTCGTCCCGCCGATCGTGCGGCAGACGGCGACTTCCCAGCTGACGCCGAGGCCCTTCTGCATCACCGAGATCGCGTCGTGGTGCCAGAACATCCCGGTCGCGACCGAGTCGCCGATGACCAGCACCTGCGGCGGCGGCGCTGCTGCAGCCGACGCGGCGGTGACGACAAGTATCGCCAGGCAGACGGAACCGACGACCCGCACGCGCATCCTCCCCGACACGCTAGTGGGCGTCTGTTAGGAACGCGCGAAGGCAGGCTCGGGCCGCGGCACGAGCGCCTTGAAGTGCCCACCGTGCGCGATGCCGACGAGATCCTCCTCGTTCGCGGCCTCGTTCACGACATCGACGAGGGCTTCGACACAACGGGAGTCGAACTGCGTGCCCGCGTTCGCCCGAAGCTCGACGATCGCTTCGTCGACCGAGACCGCTTCGCGGTACGGGCGTGTTCCCGTCATGGCTTCGAATGCGTCGGCGACGGCGATGATCCGCGCCTCGACCGGGATCGAGGCGCCGCTCAGGCCTGCCGGGTACCCACGGCCGTCGATCCGCTCGTGGTGGTGAAGCACCCAATGCGCCTCGATCGGGAGCTCGGCCGCGAGCAAGATGGCGTGCCCGATCTCGACGTGCTCCGTCATCGCGGAGAGCTCGTCCGGAGCGAGGACGTCCGGCTTCTGCAGGATCGCGTCGGCGACGCCGATCTTGCCGACGTCGTGGAGCAGCCCGGCGAGGCGCACACGCTCGAGCCCGGTCGGCTCGAGCTGGAGGCGCTCGCCGATCGCGACGCAAAGCTGGGCGACCGTCTCAGAATGGCTCCGCGTGCCGGCGTCCTTCGCATCGACGGCGCGCGCGAGCGCCGCTGCGAGCGCGCGCTGCTCGTGCGAGGGCAGGTCGTCGCGGTCTCCGTCGACTGCGGGGCTGAGCCCGGGGTGATAGGCGACGGCGCTGAGCCGCGTGCGCTTCGCCTCGTACAACGCGATGTCGGCCTGGTTCATCAGGAGATGGCGACCTTCGGTCTCGATCGACTCGGTGAGTCCGATCGACACTGCACGGTTCCCGGTGCGTGCCCGTGTGACCTGGTCGATCCGGGCGGCGAGGTTGAGCCCGTGCCAGGCACGCCTGCCCGGCAAGATGACCATGAACTCGTCACCGCCGGTCCGGTACACGCCGCCGTCGGCGCCCACGACTTCGCGCAGGCAGTCCCCGACCTTTCGGATCTGCGCGTCGCCGGCCGGATGCCCGGCCCGGTCGTTGATCTTCTTCAGCCCGTCGAGGTCGATCGCGATGAGCGTG
>JAICUZ010000165.1 GCA_025935595.1 Burkholderiales bacterium | reverse complement strand
GGTCGGCGGCTACAAGTACGTCGAGTTCGTCGGCACCGGCACCGTCGCGACCGCCGTGCTGTTCTCGAGCGCGTTCCCGGCGATGTTCGGGACGTTCGTGAAGTACCAGTTCCAGCGCACCTACGACGCGATCCTCGCGGCGCCGGTCGACACCGAGGAGCTCGTCACCGCCGAGGCGCTCTGGATCGCGACCCGCGCCGGCGTCTACGGCTGCGTGCCGATGGTCGTCGCGATGTTCTTCGGGCTCGAGCCCCGCTGGGAGATGTTCGTCGTGCCGCTGATCGCCTGGCTCGCCGGCTTCGGCTGGGGCTGCTTCGGGATCATGGTCGCCGGCTTCGCGAAGTCGATCGAGAACTTCTCCTACATCGTCAGCGCCGTGCTGACCCCGCTCTTCCTCGTCGCCGGCACCTTCTTCCCGCTCGACAAGCTGCCCAAGTGGGCACAGGTGCTCGGAGAGGTCAACCCGCTCCACCACTGCGTGCAGCTCGTGCGCGATTCCGCGTTCGGCGTGCTCGGCTGGGTCGACCTGCTGCGCGTCGGCGCGCTCATGCTCTTCGGCGTCCTGATCTGGCGGCTCGCGATCTTCGCGATGCAGCGAAAGCTGATCGACTAGTGACGGCCCCCATTCCGCTCGAACGGCTGGAGGAGGCTCGGGAGCGCGTCTCGAAGCACGCCCGCCACACTCCGCTGCTCACGTCCGCCACGCTCAGCAAGCGCACCGGCTTCGACGTTCATCTCAAGGCCGAGATGTTCCAACGCACGGGCTCGTACAAGCTCCGCGGGCCGCTCAACAAGCTGGCGCTCCCCACCGACGAGGAGCGCGCCCGCGGCGTCGTGTGCTCCTCCGCCGGAAACCACGCCCAGGGCGTTGCGCTCGCGGCAGCGATCTACGGCATCCGTTCGGTCGTCGTGATGGCCGAGAACGCCACACCGTCGAAGATCGAGGCGACGAAGGCGTACGGCGCCGACGTCGTCCTCCACGGGACGATCTGGGACGAGGCGAACGAGAAGGCACAGGAGCTGGTCGAGAAGGAGGGACTCACCTATGTGCATCCCTTCGACGACCTCGACCTGATCGCGGGACAGGCATCGGTCGGGTTGGAGATCCACGACGACCTGCCCGACGTCGAGGTTGCCGTCGTTCCGATCGGGGGCGGGGGTCTCATCTCCGGCGTGACCCTGGCGCTGAAGTCGCGCAACCCCGATGTGCGGATCTTCGGCATCGAATCGTCGGGGGCGCCGGCGATGAAAGCGTCTTTGACCGCCGGCGCTTTGACGACGCTCGACGAGGTCGACTGCGCAATCGACGGTCTGAAGGTGATGCGTGTCGGCCGGCACACGTTCGACATCGTCCGCGCTCACGCCGAGGACGTCGTCACGCTGCCGGACGAAGCGATCTTCGACGCGATGCTGTGGACGATGCACCACTGCAAGCTGGTCGTCGAGGGAGCCGCTGCCGCTCCCGTCGCAGCGCTTCTCCATGGGCTCATCCCGGCTCCGGCAGGCTCGAAGGTCGTCTGCGTCCTGAGCGGCGGGAACCTCAATCTCGCGCAGCTCGCCGGGTTGAAGTGGAACTAGGTTTCGATGAGTTTCGCCGCGGTCACGGGTCTTACGTGTGACCCAAGTGGAAGGAGAGGCGATGCCCGCGCACGCGACAGGAACCCGTGAGGAATATCAAGCCGCCCGCGACGAGCTCGCGAAGCTCGAGGCCGAGCAGGCAACGCGTAACGAGGAGATCGTCGCCAAGCGACGCGAGCTCCCCTGGATGCCGATCGAGAAGGACTACGAGTTCGACACCGAGGACGGCAAGAAGACGCTCAGCGAGCTCTTCGACGGCCGCTCGCAGCTGCTCGCCTACAACATCATGTACGGCCCCGACTACACGCTCGGCGCCTGCCCCGGCTGCACGAGCCTCGCCGACGGCCTCGACGGCACGATCGTCCACCTGAACCACGCCGACGTGACGCTGATCTGCTTCTCGCGCGCGCCGATCGACGAGCTCATGGCCTACAAGAAGCGGATGGGCTGGGAGTTCCCGTACGTCTCGACGTACAACACCGAGTTCCCGTTCGATCTCGGGCTCGCGCTCACCGAGGAGCAGGCGAAGCAGGTCCCGGAGATCCAGGAGATGCTCGCCGACCCGCCGGCGTTCCTGCAGGACTGGTCGCGCCAGGTGGGCGCCGAGCTCAAGGACGGGTTGCGCGAAGCACCGACGTGGATCGCCTTCGCACAGGAGAACGACACCGTCTACCTCACGTACTCGGTGACGGCGCCCGACCCGTTCGTCGCGCCCTACTTCAGCTTCCTACTCGACCGTGCGCCGAAGGACGGCTCGGCGATGTTCGCCCGGCGCAAGGACGAGTACCCGGACTGACCGTCAGTTCTCGATCGTGACGAGCGTCCCGATCGGCGTGTAGGGCCACACCTTCGCCGCCTGCTCGAGCGGCAGCTCCACGCAGCCGAGGCTCTGCGGTGTCCCGAACGAGGCGCGGTTGAACGCGTGCAGCGCCTCGCCGCCGTGGAAGTAGCTGATCCATCTGATTCCGGGATCGTCGTAGTGCGAACCATCAGGGTTCCGGCCGCTCATGCGGCCGACCGGGATGTGCTCGAACACCGGCCACGTGCCGAGCGCGGTCGGCGCCGCCGGCACGCCCGTATTGCCCGGCGACGTCAGCACGACCTGGCCGTTGTGCCACAGGGTCAGGAGCTGCGGCACGTCCCGGTGCACGTACACGTAGCTGTAGCCGCCCTGCTTGCGCTTGCCCGCGACCGCGTCGGCGATCAGCGCATGCCACACATCTGGACCGGCGATGCCGTCGACCGTCAACTCGTGGTCGTGCTGGAACATCATCACGGCACCGCGCGTGATCGTGTTCGGCTCGCCCGGCGTCCACAGCGCCTTGAGCTCGGGCGGCGTGTTCGGGTAGCCCCAGCTGAACGTCCCTGCCGGCGCCGACGTGGCCGCCTTGACCTCGGCGCGCTTCGTTCGCGCGACGTCGCCGCTCGCGGGCGACCAGGCGAGCGGCAGATAGAGCTCTTGCGCGAGCAGCTGCTGCAAACGGAGGAACGACGCTCCCGCGATGTGCCATGACGTTCCGCCGAGCACGTCGACCGGCTTCGGGAAGCGGATGCTCTCGTCGGCGTCGAACGGCGCGCCGTCGCCGCTCGGCCGGAAGACGAGCGTGTGACTGTCCGTCTGCACCCACCGGCCCTGCTGGCGGAGCGAGAGCCGCGGACGATCGTCGCCGAGCACCGACGAGACGCTTTTCGAGAACGTCAGGCGGAGCGGCTCGAGCGGATCGAGCTGTGCGCCCGGAGCGGGGGAGGCGAGCACTACCGGCTGGTGGGACTTCGGAAACCACGTGACGCGTACCGGCGGCCCGAGCTTCTCCCAGGGCCGTGCGGCGACCGCGACGTTCACCGCGCCCGCCGTCTTCGTCGACGGGATCGCGACCGTCATCGACGCCGCGGGCACGGACCGCCCGCCGACCGTCACCGCGCTGACCGGCATGTCGAACCGGATCCGCCGCTCGGTCGGCCAGCGGTCGACCACGTGCGCGACGGGCGCCCGCACCGTGAGCCGCTCGTGGCGCTCCTTGCCGAGCGCCCACGCCGACCAGCCCGGCCGGCTCACGACCACGCGGACCGACACCGTCTCGCCGGGCTCGAGCTGCGAGCGCGGCGTGAGGCGGCCGTGGCTCACGGTGAGCGGGATCGCACGACCGTCCGGCGCGAACGCCCGGACGCTTGCGACCCGGCCCGCGAAGAGCTCCGTGTGCACACGCGCGAGCGCCGAGCCGTCCTCGGTGAGGCTCGCGCCCGACAGCAGGGCGACCGCTGCCGCGAACGCCGCAGCAAGCAGCGCGACGAGCGCGAACCCGATCAAGACCCCGCGACGGGAACGCCTCCTGCGTTGCCGGCGTGCCACGCCGCCAGGATAGGCGCAGGCAGCATGCGCCGAGATGCGTGTGCCGCTGATCTGGCTCTGGCGCCTGCTGCTCTGCGGGTTCGCGGTCGCGTACCTCTCGAACGGGTCGCTCCAGCTGTGGATCCCGCCGCTCGTCCCGTTCCTCGCTGCCGCCGCGGTCGAGGCGCAGTTCTTCCTCTCGGGCGTGCGGTCGAGCGAGAGGGGTGAGGTCGACCGCGGCCCGCAGCCGCGCGACCTCGCGGAGCTCGGGTGGGTTGACGGCGCCGAAGACGAAGCGAGCCCGCCGCCCCTGCAGCACTCGAGACACCTGCGCGCGCGGCTGGTCCAGGTCGCCGTCGTTCTCGCTCTGTTGTCGGGGCTGTTCTTCCTCGACCGCTCGAGGCCGTCGTGGCAGAAGCTTCCTGCGAACGAGCGCGCGTCGACGCTCGCGATTCTCGATCGCAACGCTGCGAGGATCGCCGGCCATCCGGCGAAGGTGATGTGCGACACGAGCGGCCGGCGTGTCGGCTACGTGCAGGACGCGGACGGCCTCGCCGAGGTCGGAGGCGCCCGGATGTGGCTGACGCCCGGGATCTGCTACCGGCTCGCGAAGGTCCGCCACCTCACCCCTACGACGGAGTTGGCGACCGGGCATGCGATCAGCGTGTTCGCGCACGAGGCCTGGCACCTGCGCGGGGAGGCGCGCGAGGCGCTCGCCAACTGCTTCGCCTACCAATCCGGCGTGCAGGTCGGGCGCGAGCTCGGTCTGAGCGCCGGGACGGCACGACGGCTGATGCGCCAGCAGCTGGCCGACAACCCGGCCGACTACGCGGATGCGCCCGCGTACGTCGTCCCGTCCGGATGCCACCGAGGCGGGACGTTCGACCTGAAGCTCGACGGAACGCACTTCCCGTAACGAAGCCACCCCATCCGTGATCCGATCACCTGTCACGGCCACGACCGAAGGAGCGACTCGCACCATGACCCTGTCCGAACGGCAACGCGACCTCTGCACAACGAGCGTCTGGGACTTCTCCGATTTGCGCGCCCTCTATGTGAACTGCACGCTGAAACCGTCTCCTTCCGTCTCCAACACGCAGGGGCTGATGGATCTGTCGATCGCGATCATGGAAGCGAACAACGTCGCCGTCGACCAGTTCCGTGCCGTCGATCACGCAATCGCGCCCGGCGTCTATGCGGACATGCGGGAACACGGAGCGGCAACCGATGCGTGGCCCGAGCTGTACGAGCGCGTGCGCGCGGCGGACATCCTGGTGATCGGGTCGCCGATCTGGCTGGGCGAGAAGTCGTCGGTCTGCACACGGGTGATCGAGCGGCTGTACGGCAACTCCTCCCAGCTGAACGAGCACGGCCAGTACGCGTACTACGGGAAGGTCGGCGGCTGTCTCATCACCGGCAACGAGG
The DNA here is from genome assembly GCA_025935595.1 of Burkholderiales bacterium. Taxonomy (GTDB): domain Bacteria; phylum Actinomycetota; class Thermoleophilia; order Gaiellales; family Gaiellaceae; genus PALSA-600. Next base: position 847 of record JAICUZ010000165.1, on the reverse strand, counting down.
ACGGTGTGAAGCACTGCGCGATGAACATCCTCTATTCGCTGCAGCACCTCGGGTATGTGATCCCGCCGCAGGCGGACGCCGGGTGGATCGGCGAGGCAGGGCCGGGCCCGTCGTATCTCGATGAAGGGTCAGGCGGCCCGCAGAACGACTTCACCAACCGGAACACGACCTTCATGACGTGGAATCTCCTGCACGTGGCGCGCTTGCTCAAAGATGCCGGCGGCATGCCCGCACACGGAAACCAACGGGCGCTGTGGGAAGCAGGCTGTCGCTTCGACTTCGCAAACCCGGAATACCGCTAGACAGCTCCGGTTAGCGCTGCGCGTGAGCGGGCACGGCTTGGCATGGATCTGATCGTCGGCCGGGTCATCGAGGCGAGCGACCATCCCGGTGCTCGCGCGCCTTCGTACCTGCTTCGGCTCGATGTGGGCGCGCGCGGCGTCATCGATGCGCAGATGGAACCCGGCAGCCATTCGAAAGACGCGCTCCTGGGGACGTTCGTCGTGGTCTCTGTCGACGACGAAGCGATCGTCGTCTGTGCCCGCTCGCACGGTCGTGGGCCGGTGCTGGTACGACCGGACGAAGACGTCGAACCGGGAACGATCGTCGCCTGACCGTCTCAACGCTCCTATCCCTACGGGTGGTTGTCGGTCGGCTTCCAGAGGTCGATCGGCGCCGTCTGCTCGTAGGCCATGCCGTGCGGATAGCTGATCAGCTCGACGTCGGTGCCAAACGGCGTCGCGAAGTAGTTGATCGACTGTCCGGCCGCGGGCCCGTCCGTGAGCGACAGTGGCCCGTCGCGCTTCGTGCCCGCCCGCTGCTGCAACGTCGCGACGTTCTTGTCGAT
>JAICUZ010000141.1 GCA_025935595.1 Burkholderiales bacterium | reverse complement strand
TCGGAGAGGCCGTAGCCCTCCAGCACGAGGATGTCGATTGCGTGAAAGAACTCGGCGATGTCCCGCGAGAGCGGCGCGCCGCCGGCATTCGCGACCCGCAGCCGGCCCCCGAGCCTCTCCTTCACCTTCGCGTAGACGAGCCGGTCAGCGAGTCGGTGCTGTGCAGCGAGCAGAAGCGGCACCGGTTGCTTCGCCTGCCGGAGCCGCGACACGCGCCGACCGACACCGAGCGCCCAGTCGACGATGCGCCGCTGCACACCCGTGCGCTCGTCGAACCCGGCGACGACGGCGGCATGGATCTTCTCGTAGACCCGCGGGACACTCGGAAAGATCGTCGGCCGCACGTGCGGCAAGGCCGCGGCGGCCTGGAGCGGGTCCGGCAGGAACGCGATCGTGTAACCGTGATACGCCGCGGACAGGTGGAGCAGGCGACCGTAGTTGTGTGCGAGCGGGAGGTAGAGGAGCATCACGTCGCCGGGCAGGAGGAGCTTGTCCTCCATCTCGTCGCTCTTCCGCACCATCTCGTAGTAGTTGCGGTGACGGATCATGCACGCCTTCGGCGGACCGGTCGTGCCCGACGTGTAGATGAACGTGAACAGGTCGTCCTCGTCGATCGAGGCGGCGCGCGCGTCGAGCTCGCCGGGATGCGCCGTCGCCCACTCACGTCCGCGTGCGCGCAGCTCGTCGAGCCCGCGAAACGTGATCACCTGCCCACCGAATTCCTCGACCTTCGCGAATTGCTCGTCGTCCTCCACGAGCACCCCGACCGCCTCGGAGTGCTGGAGGACGTACTGCACGTCGCGCGCGGAGCTCGACGCGTAGATCGGCGCTCCGACCGCGCCGACGAGCCCCAGCGCGAAATCGAAGAGCGCCCATTCGAGCGTCGTCCGGCCGAGCAGCGCGAACGCGTCCCCTTTCCGGATGCCGAGCGCGAGCAGTCCGTTCGCGAGCTCGTCGACCATCTTCGCCGCGTCGGCGCGCGCGAGCTCACGCCATTCGCCGTCTGACTCGTAGAGGTAGGCCGGGTCGGGGTGGCCTGCGACGACCGCACTCCGCCACAGGTTGGCGATCGTCCGCGTTTCCGCCACGTCGCCTCAGAACATAGCCGCAGGAACACCGGGCGCAAGCGCGAAAACGGGTTGCCCCACGTACACTTCAGGGAGCACATGCGCACAACCTGGAACGGCAACATCAGCTTCGGCCTCGTGAACATCCCCGTCGGGCTCGCGCCCGCGACGAAGCCGGCTGCGCGCCAGTCGGACGTGTCGTTCCGGATGCTGCACCGCGAGTGCGGCACCCCGATCAAGCAGAAGCGCTATTGCCCCGTCCACGAGCGCGACGTCGAGTCCGACGAGCTCGTGCGCGGCTGGGAGGTCGCGAAGGGGCAATACGTGATGGTCGAGGACGCCGACCTCGAGGCGATCGAGCAGCACGACACGAGCCGCTCGATCGAGATCGGCAGCTTCGTGCAGCTCCCCGAGGTCGACCCCGTCTACTTCGACCGCACCTATTACCTCGTGCCGGCCGGCGCGGAGGCTGCGCGCCGCCCCTACGTGCTGCTCCACGAGGCGATGCAGAAGGCGGACGTCGCCGCCCTCGGCCGCTTCGTGCTCGCGGGCAAGGAGAAGCTCTGCCTGATCCGTCCGATGGGCGACGCGCTCGCGCTCGAGACGCTCTTCGTCCACGACGACGTGAAAGACCACGCAGAGATCGACGAGGCCGTCGCGGGGTCCGAGGTCAAGGGCCCGGAGCTCGAGCTCGCGAAACAGATCATCGCGTCGCTCGCCGCGCCGTTCGACCCGGAGGCGCTGAAGAGCGAGTACCGCGAGCGCATGCGCGAGCTGCTCGAGGCGAAGCTCGAGGGTCACGAGATCGCGATGCCGGAGGAAGAGGCGCCGACGCCGGTCGTCGACCTGATGGAGGCGCTGCGCGCATCCGTCGCCGCCGCGTCCGAGAAGAAGCCCGCCGCGGCCAAGAAGAAGGCCGCACCCCGCAAGCGGGCCGCGGCCTCCAAGTAGCGGTTCCGACGAGAGGCTAGTTGTGCGCGGGGAACGCCCCGAGCGCCTGCAGCTGTGCCTGGAACAGGAACTTGTCGATCTTGCCGTGGTAGATCGGGACGTGCTCTTCGAGGCAGATCCGGATCACCTCGTCACGCTCGATGCCCACTTCCTTGGACAGCTCCTCCGGCGTCAGGTGGTTCGCCATGTCGCTCCTTCCGTCTCCATGAACGAAAAAGCCCGCCGCGTGTTCACGCAGGCGGGCGAGGTCTCCGGCTCATCGGCAGGAAGGACGGGCGTCTTCCTCACGCGCCCCGTCCTGTCGCCGAGTAGCTCATGGTGTACGGAGGATAGTCGATCCCGCTGACGGAGGGGAGGCCTCGCGCACCGGCTACCCTTAGGGCCGCTTCGGGGTGTGGCGCAGCCTGGTAGCGCGCTCCGTTCGGGTCGGAGAGGCCCCCAGTTCAAATCTGGGCACCCCGATGAGGGGTCTGGCCCTGCCAAAGGGTCAGACCCCGGATCTATGCCCTGAGCCTGACGCGCCGCCACGTCAGCGGCGCGAACCAGAGGCACGCCCCGAGCGCGCCGCCGATCGCCAGGATCGTCGTCGGCGCGACGACCGTCGCGATCGCGCCGGCCAGCACGTACCCGACCGGCGTGAGCCCGATCGAGCCGAAGAAGTCGATGCTCGACGCCCGCGAGAGCAGGCGCTCGGGCACGAGCTCGCTCATCAGCGTCGTCCAGGCGGAGATCCCGACGCCGATCCAGAGGCCGCGCCACGCGGCGGCGGCGAGAGCGACGGGGTACCACGGTGAGAGCGCGAGGGCGATGATCCCGACGTCGTTGATCCCGAACGCGGCGAAGCACACGATCACCCGGAAACGCGCCGGGTGCCATCTCGCCCACAGCAGCGACCCGACGACCATGCCGGCGGCCATCGCGCTGAAGATCGCGCCGTAGGAGCCGACACCTCGGTGGTAGTGGGCCTGCACGATGCGAGGCAAGAGCGCCGCGAACGGCGCCATCGCGAGCATCAGGATCACGGTCGCAGCCGCGATCCCCGTCCACATCCACGGCTCGCTCAGGACGTAGCGGAGGCCCTCGCCGAGCTCGCGCCGCAGCCCGAGCGGAGGCCCGGGCTCGAACGCGCGCGGGCGCGCAAGCCAGAGCGCCGCCGCGGAGACGACGAACGACGCACCGTCGATCGCCCAGACGAGCGACGGGCCGGACGTGTGGTAGAGCGCGGCCGAGATGCCCGGCCCGACGATCGCGGCGCCGTTCCGCGCGACGCCCAACCACGAGTTGGCGGAGGCGAGCATCGGCTGCTCGACGACGAGCGGCACGATGCCCTGGAACGCCGGCTGGAAGAACCCGTCTGCGAGGCCGAAGAGCGTCGCGAGCACGAGGATCGCCGTGAGGCTGACGTGACCGGTCACCTCGAGCGCGAAGAACGTCGCGATCACGCACGCGCGCGCGAGGTCGGAGCCGATCATCAGCAGCCGGCGCGAGTGGCGGTCGGCGAGGACGCCGCCCCAGAGCAGCGTGACGAGCATCGCGAGCGACTCCAGCGCGAGCACGAAGCCGAGCGAGCTCGCCTTGCCCGTGAGGTCGGTGACGCGCCAGCCGAGGGCGACGATGAACGCGGCGTCGCCGACGAACGACACCGTCTGCCCGCCCCAGAGGAGGCGGAAGTCGCGGCTCGAGAACGCCACGAACGTGCCCTGCCGCGGAGCCGTCACCGTCCGAGGCTATCGTCGCGCCCGTGGCTCTCCGCGCCGTCGTGTTCGACGTCGACTTCACCCTCGCGAAACCGGGACCGGATCTCGGACCGGAGGGCTATGCGCGCCTGGGCTCGCGCCATGGGCTGACGCTCGACCCGGGGCGCTACGACGACGCGCGGCGCGCGGCGCTCGTCGACCTCGAGCGGCATCCCGAGCTCGACCACGACGAGGAGATTTGGATCCGCTTCACGCAGCGGATCATCGAGGGCATGGGCGGAGCGGGTGACACCTACGCCGCCGCGTGCGAGATGGAAGGGGCGTGGGCGCACGCGCATCATTTCGAGCTGTACGAGGACGCGGTCCCGACCCTCGACGCCCTGCGCGACCGCGGCCTCAAGCTCGGGCTGCTCTCGAACAGCGCGCGCGACCTGGACGAGTTCGTCGGCCACCACGGCTTGTCCGTCGATGCGGTGCTGACCTCACGCGCGCACGGCAAGACGAAGCCGCACGAGACGATCTTCAGACGCATGCTCGAACTGCTCGACGTCGCGCCACCCGACGCCGTCATGGTCGGCGACACGATCGAGGACGATGTCGACGGCGCGACGGCAATCGGGATGCGCGCCGTGCTCGTCGACCGCGAGGGCCGCTACGACGAGCGCGACTCGATCGCCGACCTGCGCGCGCTCCTGGCGCTGATCTAGAGTCATGGACGTGGCTTGGCTCGTCTGGGTCGTGGTGGCCGCCCTGCTCGCGATCGGCGAGCTGTTGACGCCGGGTCTCTTCTTTCTCGGCCCCGTCGCGCTTGCCGCAGGCGCAGCGGCGCTCGTCTCCCTGCTCGGCGCAGGCTCCGTGATCTCGGTGCTCGTGTTCATCGGCGGCGCGATCGCCTCGCTCGGCGTCCTGCGGCCGATCGCCCGCAGCCACATCAGGCTTCCTGCCCTGTCGCGCACCGGCACCGACGCTCTCGTCGGCCGGAAGGCGACCGTCACCCGGCGGGTCGACGCTGCCGGCGGGCGGGTGCGGATCGGCGGCGAGGAATGGACGGCGCGCTCGTACCTGGACGGCGAGGTGTACGCCGAGGGTGCAACCGTCGATGTCGTCAAGATCGATGGCGCGACCGCTCTGGTCGCCGGATAGGAGGTCCCCGTGGCTGCGCTGATCGTGCTCGCAGTTCTCGTCCTGCTCGTGCTGGTCGTGCTCGCGAAGACGGTGCGGGTGATCCCGCAGGCGCGCGCCGGGGTCGTCGAGCGCCTCGGCCGTTACTCGCGGACGCTGTCGCCCGGGCTCGCGATCGTGATCCCGTTCATCGACCGGGTACGGCCGCTGGCCGACCTGCGCGAACAGGTGATGTCGTTCGATCCGCAGCCGGTGATCACGCAGGACAACCTCGTCGTGAACATCGACTCGGTCATCTACTTCCAGATCACCGACCCGAAAGCGGCCACGTACGAGATCGCGACTCCGGTCGACGCGATCGACATGCTTACGGTGACCACCCTGCGCAACGTGATCGGCGGTATGACGCTCGAGCAGACCCTCACGTCGCGCGATTCGATCAACGACCAGCTACGCGGGATCCTCGATGAGGCGACCGGCAAGTGGGGGATTCGCGTCCACCGCGTCGAGCTGAAAGCGGTCGATCCGCCGCCCTCGATCAAGGACACGATGGAGAAGCAGATGCGCGCCGACCGGGAGAAACGGGCGGCGATCCTCCAGGCGGAGGGCGTCAAACAGGCGGCGATCCTCCAAGCCGAGGGCGAGAAGCAGTCCGCGATTCTCAAGGCGGAGGGCCAGAAGCAGGCGGCGATCCTGTCGGCCGAAGGGCAGTCGAGGGCGATCGAGACGGTTTTCAAGGCGATTCACGAAGGAAACCCAGACCCACAACTGCTCGCGTACCAGTACCTCCAGGTGCTGCCTCAGATCGCGCAGGGAGATGCGAACAAGGTGTGGGTGATCCCGAGTGAGCTGACTCAGGCGCTCGGCGGCATGTCGGAGCGTTTGCTCCCTCGGTCAGGGGAGAAACCGGGTACAACGTGAGGACGAACGTGCCGATGTCCCGGTAGTTGGAACAGCTGAAGCGGCTCCTCAACATCTCTGCGGTCGGCGTTGCGTCGGTCGTCGCTGCGCTGGTCGCGCGCCATTTCGCGCTCGCGGGCTGGCCGCTGCACCACGCGAACCTCTGGTTGGTGGCGGTTGCCGCGATCGTCATGCTCGCGGCGTACGCCGCGAAGGCGTGGGGCTGGCAGCGGCTCTTTCGGCACGGACAGCGACCCGCCGTCTTGACGCTCGCGGCCGCCGGCGGCGCGGCGTCGGTGGGCGGGCTCGCGCTGCCGGGCCGCTGTGACGAGGTGATCCGGGTCGCGGTCGTCCGCCGTTGCCGGCGGCGCCGCGCGTCGATCGGTGCGGTCGCCCTGTCGCTCTTCCTGCTCGGGCTGCTCGACAGCGCGGCGATGACGCCGCTCGCGTCGGTCGCGCTCGGCATGTCCCGCATCGACGGCTGGCTGCGTGTCGGCTTCGTCGTCGTCGCCGGCGCGGGCGTGCTGGCCGCGGCTGCCGTCTTCGCGCTTCCGCGCGTCTCGGCTTTCCCGATAGTCGCGCGGTTCCGCCTCGGAGGCTGGATCGGCGAGCACGCGACGCCGCCGCGCGAGGCCGCGTGGGCGTGGGTCGGCGTCGCGGTCTCGTGGGGACTGCGCGCGCTCGCGATGTTCGTGCTGCTCGCGGCGCTCGGTTTCGGGATGAACTTCGCGCTTGCGATCGCGTTCGTCTGCGCATCATCGGCGGCGGCAGTCCTGCCGGTGGCGCCGGCCGGTGCCGCGATGCAAGCGGGTGCGGGCGCGGCGATCCTCGTCGCCTCGGGTGTGCGCACGGAGGAAGCGGTCGCCTTCGGCATCGCGGCTCAGGCGCTCTTGATTGCGGTCGGCGCGATGTTCGTGCTCGCGCTCGGTGCGTGGCACGCGCAGGGCGCGGTCGTCAGCAGGTCGCGGTTGCGGTACAGCTCCGGAGCACGGTGACCTTGGGTGCTCCGGCGACCCACCGGAGCCGGATCCGCACCGACGCTGCGTCATTGTCGTAGCGCAGCTCGTGGAGGAGCATCGACTCGTTCACGCGGTGGACGAGGTCGTAGATGCCGGCCGGCACGCCGGTGATGTCGACGTTCTGCCCGTGGAAGAACGCCGGGTAGCGGTCGGTATATCCGGGGGTCGTCCCCATCAGGACGTGCGTGGCATCCGGGTGGTACTGCTCGCAGTCGCCGAGGAAGTGCGGCTTGCGGTTCGGCCAGTGCCCGGGTGCGGCGCCCCAGTGGTCGGCGAG
>JAICUZ010000326.1 GCA_025935595.1 Burkholderiales bacterium | reverse complement strand
GAGTCCGATCGACACTGCACGGTTCCCGGTGCGTGCCCGTGTGACCTGGTCGATCCGGGCGGCGAGGTTGAGCCCGTGCCAGGCACGCCTGCCCGGCAAGATGACCATGAACTCGTCACCCCCGGTCCGGTACACGCCGCCGTCGGCGCCCACGACTTCGCGCAGGCAGTCCCCGACCTTTCGGATCTGCGCGTCGCCGGCCGGATGACCGGCCCGGTCGTTGATCTTCTTCAGCCCGTCGAGGTCGATCGCGATGAGCGTGAACGGCTGCGCGGTCTCGGCGCGCGTGGAGATCGTGTTGCCGAGGTCGTCTTCGAACGCGCGCCGGTTGCCAAGGCGAGTCAGCGTGTCCGTTCGCGCCTGCGCGTTGAGCTGGTCGACGCGCCGCTGGTGTGTTCGCTCGACACGGCGGCGGTGGCGACGGACGACCCAGAAGAGAAGCAGGGGCCCTTCGAGCGCAGCGAGCGCGGCAGCTGCGATCTCGATGTCGACGAGGAGGCCGCCGCGTGGACGATCTCTCAATGAGGCGGCTCGTTCGACGTTGAGCGCGCTGGTCGCCGTCGCCGCCACCGTGGCAAAAGCAGCCTTCGCCTGCTGCGCGTGCGCCGGCGAGTCGGCGAGGAGGATGTCGGTGCCGTATCTACTGCTCAATCCCTTCATCGGGCGGCCCTGACCCCAGGGTTGGTCGGCCGCACGCAGAAGCTGCATCAGCTGACTGCTCTCCACGTCGATCTGCTTCGCCCGCGCGGTCGAGTAGTTCGCTCTGTTCGCAGCAACGAGCTGCTGCTCGTGTCGCGCGAGGTCGATCGCCGTCTGGAGCGATTCAGCTCGTGCGAAGCGGGCCGAGTCGGTGCGCTGTTCGATCACGGCGTCGACCACCCACAAGCAGGCGAGCGCAGTGAGCGCAACCGCCGCAGGCGCGAGCAGCGCGCGGCCAAGCCGCTTGGGTGAAAGGGTGAACATGTGCCGCATGGCCCCTTTCGCGTTATCGCCGAGGCAGGGTGACCGAGCATCCCCCGATCGGGGATCGTTCGGAACCCGCTCTATATCGTTCGACGATCGGAGAACGGCTCACAGCGATCCGCGTCACGGCGGTCGGCGCGGCCGGGGCCGTCGGGGCCGTCGTCTTCCTCCTCGTTCGCCTCCGGTCAGAGGTCGGGACGAAGCCCTACTTCGAGGACGAAGCCGTCGCCGGCCTCATCGCCGCACGTCCCCTGTCGGAGGTGGTCCACACCGTTCTCTGGGAGCGCGGCGGCTCGCCGCTCCATTTCGTGCTCGCCCACTTCGTGCTCTGGGTGTGGCCGAGCGCCGGAGCCCTCCGCTGGCTGTCGGTCGCGTGCGCGCTGGGCGTCGTCGCGTGCGCCTATGCGCTCGCACGGGAGCTTGCGGGCGATCTCGCCGGCGCCGTCGCGGCGTGGATCGCCGCGACCTCTGCGCTGCTGCACGTGTACGGAACGTTCGGGCGCATGTACTCGCTACTCGCGCTCGTGGGTGGGTTGAACATGCTGCTGTTCCTGCGGGCGCTCGAACGCCCGACGCCGCTACGCGTCTCGCTCGCAGCGGCGAGCGCCTGGCTTCTTGCGGCGGCGCATCCGTTCGGCGGGATCCCGGTCGCAGTCGAGGCGGTGCTCGCAGCCTGGCTGTGGTGGCCCCATCGTGACGTCCGGCGCGCAATCCCGGTGGTCGTCGCAGGCATGGCGACGGCGCCGCTCGCAGTCGCGGAGCTTCGGCTCGCCCTCCGGTTCGACGTGTCGGCGTCCAGCGGGAAGGCGCTCGGGTCCGGCGGCAGCGCCGGGACGCAGCTCGAATCGGCGACACGCGGCTTCGCGGGGGGCGGGAGCATCCTCTTCTGGCTCTTCCTCGCGCTCGCACTGGTCGGTGCCGCGGTCGTGGCGCGCCGGTCGCTGCTGCTCGCAGTCGTGGGCGCGGCCGCGCTGCTCCTGCCGCCGCTTCTGTCACTGGTCGCACGCGTGCAGGACACGACAACCGCGTTCCTGAGCGCGCGCCACCTGATGCTGAGCCTGCCGCTGTGGAGCGCGCTGATCGGCGCCGGAACGATGCGCGTGGCCGCACGGCGGGACGCGCGCGGTGTCGTGCCGTTCGCGGCCGCGGCCGCGGTCGCGCTGCTCGCAGTGGTGGCGCCTGCGTCTGCGCGCGACCCGCGAACGCATTTCGTCTTCCTGGCCCAGGCGGGCGATCCGCAGACCTCGGCTACCGTCGGGGACTGGCTCGAGCAGCGCGTGCGGCCGGACGACCTGCTCTTCCCGTACTCGGTTCCGTATCTCCGTGCGCTCGAGGCGGCCCGGCATGCGCGTTCGCTGCCACGGGGCCAGGCGCGCACGCTCGTCGCGGCGGTCGACGACATCCACGACGCGAAGCGGTGGTGGATCGCGGTCCCGCTCGGTCCGAACGAGAACCCCTTGCCGGCCGTCGTGCGCGCGCTCCGTCGGACCGCCGTCGTTCGGGTGTTCCCCCGCTGG
>JAICUZ010000259.1 GCA_025935595.1 Burkholderiales bacterium | reverse complement strand
CGGGGAGGGTCTGCACCAAGCAGTGTGGCTGGCTCGACCGGGGTCAAGGCCGGTGGGCCTTGGCGCCGGGCGAGACGGGCGCAATGCGCAGTGTGCAGGCCCCCAGCCGCGGCGGCCTTGATTTATCGATCAATCATCTAGAGCAGGCGCAGCAGCCAGAACGCCGCGAGCCCGACGGCGATCGTGGCCGCCAGGTGGCGCGTCCGCCACGCGACGACTCCCGCGAGCGCCGCAGCTGCGACCCGGATCCCGCCTTCGCCGCGCGGGCCCTCGACCGACGGCGTGACGAGCGCGGCGAAGACGGCGATCGGGACGAAGTGGAGGAAGCGAAGCCAGAACGGCGGCAGCCGCATGCGGACGAGCAGCCCCGCGAGGCGCGAGCCGAACGTGACGGCGAGCATCCCGAGACAGGTCAGCCAGAAGCTCATCGAGTGAGCCACGCGCCGAGCAGCGCACCGGAGACCCCGGCGCCGAGGACGGGGAGGCCGCCCGGCGCCCATCTGGCGAGCAGCCAGGCCGTGACGCCCGCCGCGATCGCGACTGCGACCTCGACGCGAAGGCGCAGCAGCGGCACGAGCAGCGCGATGAACGCCACCGGGAACACGAAGTCGACGCCGAGACGTTCTGGATCGGGAATGACCCCGCCGACCAGCGCACCGACGAGCGTCGTCGCGTTCCAGACGAGGAAGAGGCTCACCTCGGTCCCGAGGACGAACGGGAATGACCGTGCGCCGCGCGCGACGGAGACGCCGTACGCCTCGTCGGTGAGGAGGTACGCGCCGATCAGCCGCTCGCGCCGCGTCATCGGCACCACACGGCCGAGCGACATGCCGTACAGGACGTGGCGCACGTTCAGGAGGAAGGTCGTGAGCACGATCTCGAGGCCCCCGGCGCCGCGGCCGAACAACCCGACCGCGCTCACCTGCGCACTGCCTGCGAACACGAGCAGCGACAGCGCCTGCGTCTCGACGAGCGACAGGCCGGTGTTGCGCGCGAGCACCGCGTACGCGAAAGCGAACGGCGCGACGCCGAGCCAGAGCGGCATCATCGCCCGGAACCCGTGACGGAACCTCACGCACACAGTCTCGATGTCAAGCGCGGGGCTGCGCTCTACGTCGGCGCGCTGATCGGCCCCGGCGTCCTGCTCGTGCCTGCCCTGGCAGTCGACGCGGCGGGGCCGGCGTCGATTCTTGCGTGGGCCGCGCTACTCGTCTTGTCGGCGCCGCTCGCCGTCACGTTCGCAGCGCTCGGCGTTCGCCATCCGGTTGCGGGCGGCGTCACCGCTTACGTGCGCGAGGGGCTCGGCGACGCGGCCGCCGCGGTCACCGGCGGCTTGTTCGTCGCGGCCGTCTTCGTCGGCGGGCCCGCCGTTGCGTTGATCGGCGGCTACTACGTCGCCGACCTCACCGGCTCGGGGACCCCGGTCGCGGCGGGGGTGGGCCTCGGGATGTTCGGCGTCGTACTCGCCGCCAACGCGTTCGGGCTTCGCGTGTCGTCGGGCTTCCAGCTCGTGCTCGCGTCGGTGCTGGTCGTCGTCATCGCGTCCGCGATCGCAGTCGCGCTGCCGTCGCGCGGCGGCGACAACTGGCAGCCGTTTGCGCCTCACGGCTGGTGGGCGATCGGGACGGCAGCGAACATCCTCGTGTGGCTGTTCGTCGGGTGGGAAGCCGGCGCGCAGCTCGCCGGCGACTTCCGGCGGCCCGATCACGACCTTCCGCGCTCGATGGCACTCGCGTTTGGGGTCGTGACCGTCCTCTACTGCGGGCTTGGCGCGGCGACGATCGCGGTGACGTCGGACGCGGACTCGCGGGTGCCGCTGGCCGATCTGATCGCCGTCGGCTTCGGCCACGCGGGCCGCGACGCGACGGCCGTGCTCGCGGTAGCGCTGACGATGGGGACGATGAACGTCTACATCGCCGGCGCCTCGAAGCTGATCGCGTCGCTCGCGCTCGAGGGAGCGCTGCCGCGCGTGCTCGCGGGCGACTCGTACCGCAGCGTCCCGCGCCGGCCGCTGGTGTTGATCGCCGTCCCGGGCGTCGTGCTGCTCGGCGCGCTCGTCGCGGGCTTCAGCTCGACGGACGCGCTCATCCGGGCGACGTCGGCCTGCTTCATCGGCGTCTACGTACTGGCGCTGCTTTCTGCGGTGCGCATCCTGGAAGGAGCGACCCGCGCAATGGCTGCGTTCACATTGGCGCTGACCGTGGTGCTCGCCGGCTTCTCGAGCTGGTACCTCGCCGTGCCGATCGTTGCTGCGGCGGCGGCGCTCGGTGTTCGGCGCTCGGTCGCGTAGATCGTCCGTCAGCCGATCTGCTCGGCCAGCCCGATGAGGATCCCCTCGGGGCCCCGGATGTAACAGAGCCGGTACACGTCCTCGTATTGGACGACTTCGTCGACGAGCTCCGCGCCGTGCGCCTGGAGCCGGGCGAGCGTGTCGTCGAGATCATCGACGGCGAACATCACCCGCAGGTAGCCGAGCGCGTTCACCGGTGCGTTTCGGTGATCGGCGACCAAGGGCGGCGCGAGAAAGCGCGAGAGCTCGATCCGGCCGTGGCCGTCCGGCATTCGCATCATCGCGACCTCGACCCGCTGGTCGCGCAGTCCGGTGACGCGTCCCGACCAGTCTCCTTCGATCGTGAATCGCCCTTCGAGCTCGAGCCCGAGCTCCTCGAAGAACGCGACGGCGGCATCGAGCGATTCCACGACGATGCCGACGTTGTCCATCCGCTGCAGTGCCATGCGGCCATTCTCCGGGATTGCGATCTCGTCGGCGGCGGCCTGCCAGGGTTGGCTGGCGGTTCACCCTTCCTCGCCCAGCTCCTCGCATTCGAGGCAAGCCCAGTCGCCGTCGCCGTGCTCATCTGCGCTCAGCGCAGCGGGCACCATCGTCACGCCACAGCGTGGGCAGATCGGCGGCCTGTCGTCATCCATTCCACGCGCATCGCTTCGGCGGTGTCGGCGTTGCGGAGTGACGCTGGAGCGCCAGGCCTGATCGCGAATCGGTCGGCGCTCCAATTCGGCCCCGGATGCAGCCACAGCCTGCGCGCACTCTTCGCAGATCGAATGGGAGAAGGCGCGTTGGGCGTCGACGGCAGCGATAGCCGCGCGCGGGGGTCGAACCCAGGTGCCGTCGAGCTGGAGGCGGTCGCACCAGGCGCACACAACCATGATCTCGCCGTCGTCGAACGCAGACCAGACACGCGAGAAGACCTGGCTCGGGTTCACGAGAGACCGTTGTTGTCGCCTGCAGTGGGTAGTTGCTGGGGCGGAAGGAGTAGGAGGTGGCTTTCGACGACGGCGGCGGCGACGTCGCTGAGCTTGCGCCCGTTGTTCTGGGAGTGGTCGCGCAGCCGTTCGAACGCTCCCTCGGCGTTGATCGAGTGGCGGGCCATCAGGATCCCTTTTGCCTGTTCGATGAGCGCCCGACGCCCGAAAGCCCCCTGCAGGCTCTGGTACTCGCTGAAGCGCTGCAGCGTGATGTCGATCGCGCTTTGCAGTTCTTCGGGCGTGCCATCGATGATGTAGGCGAAGACACCTCGCTTTGCGGCCTCGTGGACATAGGCCGGGTCGCCGGCGTGCAGGATCGCGATCACCGGGCAGGCCGCTTCGCGGACGATCTCCGAGATCAGCTCCAGCGCATGCGTCGAGCTTTCTCCCAACCCGACCAGGGCGACGTCCGGGTGCTCCCTCGCGGTCACGACGCCGACTTCCTTGACGTAGATCTCACGGGCGATCACGTCGTGACCCAAACCGTTCACGACCTGCGCTAAAAGCTCCAAGCGGTCACGCCGTTCGTTCGCGATCAGGACGCGCAGATACTGGAAGTCGGGCATGGTTAGGAGACGTCGGCGACGACGAACCCAGACGTCCAATCGACGCCGGCCCGTTGCTGTATCAAATCGCCCGGCACGCGAGTTCACTCGGGCGGGTCGGTAGCTCGACGACGAAGAATTGGTCGGCGGCTCTGACTACGAGCCCGCCGACGAAATGCGTGGATGCG